>NZ_JAUMIO010000005.1:0-227336 GCF_032905925.1 Pectobacterium sp. HCp5_1 | reverse complement strand
CTGGTTGAAGCCTCTGTCAGAAAGATACTTCAAGTGCTGAACAACGAACTGCAGGTGGTACAAGCGCTGATTGATAACCATATCGATAAACACCCTGAGCTGAAACGGGATATGGAATATCTGACGTCGATAAAAGGGATAGGGTCAGCAGTCGGGAGTACAATGCTGGTAGTCCTGAGGGGAAATCACTTCATCAGTGCAGAACAGGCAGCATCCTGGGTGGGAGTTGTACCTAAGGAAAAACGCTCAGGAAGCTCTGTCCGCGGCAGAACAAGACTCTCAAAGAATGGTCCTCCAGAAGTGAGAGCCAAACTCTTTATGGCTGCAATAGTTGCCGTCAAACACAACCCTCTACTCAAACAGTTTTATGACCGCCTTCTGGCGGCGGGAAAAGCGAAGATGTCAGCGCTGGGTGGGGTGATGAGAAAGCTGGTACACATCTGCTACGGTGTTGTGATGAAACAGCAAAAGTATGACGAGAATTACGCTACAGCAGCTTGACGCTCAAGACGGTAGCTGTACGCTCGAGCCGCGACATCCCTGTCGCGGACGCTTTACTCTTCTATCCCATTATCACTGTTTTCGTTCCTTAAATAGATTTATCGCCGTATCTAACACGTGCAAGCGCCTTTTTCATCTACGCTAATCGCGATAGTTATGAATTCCCGGCGGCAGGATGAGCTGTGCGGCGACTTCGGCGGCTTTTTCTTTTCCCAGCAGCAAATCAATAATCTTCAAGGCGAAATCCATGCTGGTACCTGGCCCTTGTGTGGTTAACAGATTTACGCGCGGATCGTAGACGACACGCTTTTCCATCCATTTTTCTGGCGCAATCTTATCCTTAAACGCCGGATAGCCCGTCATGTTTCCGACGGGGAACAGCTGATGATATTCCAGCACCAGCGCAGGCGTTGCACACATCGCAGCGACAATTTTCCCTTCCAGATGCGCTTGTCGAATGCATTCCACCAGTATTGGGCTATCGCGGAAGCACTCCGCACCTTGCAGCCCACCCGGTAATACCAGCACATCGAAAGGCCGATCGGCGACGGTAGCCAGTGGGGCATCCGCTAGTAGCCTTACCCCACGTGAGCAGACGATTTCAAGATTGCCATCGCTGGCTACGCTGGCAAGCGTGACCTGAATACCTGCCCGGACAAGCAAATCGATGGTCGTGACGGCTTCAGTTTCTTCACTACCAGGTGCCAGACACACCAGTGCCGATGCGGTCATAATCATTTTCCTTTTGCTTAATGTAGTCAAACAGACGAGCATTTTCGGGGAGCATCAGGCCGTGGAGGCGCGCTCGGTGCAGTAAATACCCGGTAATGTAATCAATTTCGGTATGCCGCTGAGCGATGATGTCCTGCAACATCGATGAGGTGTTTGCCGCCGTGTTCTGAATAACTTGATTCACGTAAAGCAGCAGACTATCTCCCGATGTATGGAAGCCTTCCCGTTCCATGACGCTGGCCACCTCCTGACAAAGTGACACAATCAGTTCTGGATAGGCAGAAAGCTCGCCATTAGTGCAGTGATATTTCACCGTCAGCGGATTGATGACGCAGTTAGCCGCCAGCTTCAGCCAGCAGGTGGCGCTAATGTTGGTGTGCCAGGCCACATCAGGCAAGGCCTGATGCAGCACCTCAGCTAAATGGCTTTGGCTGCTGTCACCGTTAAATGTGCCAATATGCGTTGTGCCTGCCGCAACGTGTACGACGTTATTGATGTCGCGTCGGGCGGCGTGGGTGGTGATACCGAGCACCAGTGGCTGCTGCAACGACGGTAATTCTTCCCGCGTGCCCATCCCATTATGTAAAAGCAGAATCGTGCACTGTGGGTTGAGCTGCGGCAACAGCACGGTAACGGCATCGGAAACCTGCCAGGCTTTTAGCGTCACCAGCAGAAGTTCGCTTTGGGCAAGGTGATCGTGGTCGTTCGCTGTCAGGTTGAGATTACAGTGCTGGCCGTCCAACATGGTGACATTGACTGGACAATACGGTTGCGGAATGCGCAGCCATCCCTGGACATCATGCCCTTGCTGATGTAACGCAGCGAGCCAAAGTTGACCCAGCGCGCCACAGCCAAGAACGGTGATTTTCATGTACGTTTCCCCTATTTGATACGGGCGCTGTCGTTCTGCCATGATAGGCTATCATTCATGTCACGATCTTGTGTTATTCGGCCTGTTTGCCGGATGCCGAGTAAAAATCGGGATTGTGTCTGGCATCTTGCTTATCGCAGAAGAGCGGTTATTATGCTCGCCAGCCAAATTTGTCAGGAGAGCGAATTATGCCATCTTTCGATATTGTTTCGGAAATTGATATGCAGGAAGTCCGTAACGCGGTGGAAAATGCGACGCGCGATCTGAGCACCCGTTGGGATTTTCGTAATGTTCCGGCCAGCTTTGAACTGAATGAGAAATCACAGAGTATCAAAGTGGCCAGCGAGTCTGATTTTCAGGTACAACAGCTGGTTGATATTCTGCGTGAAAAGCTGGTTAAGCGCGGTATTGAAGGCGGTTCGCTGGATATCCCAGAAGAAATGGAACACAGCGGAAAAACGTACAGCGTGGAAGCGAAGCTGAAGCAAGGTATTGAAACGACGCTGGCGAAGCAAATCATCAAGCTGATCAAAGACAGCAAGCTGAAAGTGCAGGCGCAGATTCAGGGTGAACAGGTTCGCGTCACCGGTAAATCACGTGATGACTTACAGGGTGTGATGGCGTTGATTCGCGGCGGGAATCTGGGGCAACCGTTCCAGTTTACCAACTTCCGCGATTGATACTTTTAGTCAGCCGCCGATGAACAGAAAGGCCAGCAAAAGCTGGCCTTTCTATTTAGTTCTGTCCTACCAGCTGTTCTAGCTGCTGCCGATTGGTCTTTTTGTTGTCGATCTTCACATAGATGCTCTGTTCATCCGGTACGACGACCACTTCTGCAACGCCGGGTTGGGTACGTATTTTCTGTTCCAATTCACTATCGCGCAGCGCTAAATCAGGCAGTGTAATTCTCAGGCTGCTGAGATAAGGCGGTTCTTGCATGGTGAAGCTGACGAGTAGCCAGATGGCCGCAATGGCCGCGCCAGCCATAAAGACGGCAGACGCGCCATAAAGCTCAAACAGTCCGCCGCCGAGGCTCCCGCCAATTGCAACGCCGATAAACTGCGTGGTGGAATAAACACCCATCGCGGTGCCTTTATATCCTGCTGGTGATTCCTTGCTAATCAGCGATGGCAGCAGCGCTTCCATGACGTTGAAGGCCAGGAAGAACAGCTGTACGCCGATGATAATTTGCCAAAGATGGTTACCCGCTGCCCATAAGACAACCTCTGCGGCGATCAGCACCACGATGCAACTGATGAAGACCTGCTTCATTCGTCTTTTCACTTCCGCATAAATGATGAAAGGCACGACGCCGGCAAAAGAGATCAGCATCGTGGTCAGATAGACTTTCCAGTGATCCTGCGGTGCTAACCCTCCGGATTCCATGACTCGGGGGAGGGCGACGAAGCTCGACATCAATAAAATATGCAGACACATGATGCCGATGTTCAGCTTCAGCAGGCGGCTATTGCTGAGCACTTTGCGGAAACTGCCGCGCACCATCGCCGATTCTCGATTCAGAACGTGCTCAGGTGCGGAAGGAATCAGCGTCAGGGTAATGACAATACCTGCGAGTGACAGAAGGGCGATGCCCCAGAAGAGCGCCTGTAAACCGAAGGCATGGGTAACGATAGGCCCAACGACCATCGCGATAGCAAAGGTGACGCCGAAGCTCACGCCGATAAACGCCATGGCTTTGGTTCGGTTCTGCTCACGCGTCAGGTCGGAAAGCAACGCCATAACGGCAGCGGAGATTGCCCCCGCGCCTTGCAGTGCCCGGCCAAGGATAATGCCCCAGATAGAGTCGCTCAGTGCAGCGATGACGCTGCCGAGAGCAAAAATCAGCAATCCCCCAACGATCAGGGGTTTTCTGCCGATGCGGTCAGAGGCCAGGCCGAAGGGAATCTGGAAAATAGCCTGCATCAGGCCATAAATGCCAATGGCAATACCGATCAGCGCTTCACTGGCCCCCTGTAAGGCCATGCCGTAAGTTGTCAGGACAGGCAACACCATAAACATGCCAAGCATGCGCAGTGAAAAAACGGCTCCTAAGCCCCATGTGGCGCGTAATTCGCCAGGGGTCATTTTATTATCGTTCATGTGTACCTCTGAAAAGCAATTGCCACTATTTTAGTGCGTTCTTGGTCAGACAGTAAACGATAGGTTTGTTACGTGATTTGGCGGAGGAGAAAGTAGGGGAGGGGAAAAGAAAAAAACGCAGGGTGCATTTTCCAACATTGCTGGCGACGGCCCGAAGGGGACGTGCAGAAAACATGACATAAAAAAACAGGCGGACAAGCCACCTGTTTTTCTTAATGTATGTAACGCTACTTGTGATTAACGCAGGTAAGTCAACATGATTTCATGCGCGGGTGCCATTGAATCCACGGACATCATGACGCTCAGTGATGTAATCGCGACAATGGAGAAAACAAACAGTTTTCTTGCCCATACACGGTCATCAATCGCGTTTTTATAGCCTGACAGCGCCATACCCAACCACCAGACACTCACTGCTGCGGCAACGATCAGATATTTATAGCCAGCATAGCCGCCGAGAGACAGCATCAATGTTGCTACCGCAAACGCCACGATATAGAGCGTGATGTGGTGTTTCGCAACGGAGATGCCTTTCACAACAGGCAGTACCGGGATGTTGGCGGCCTGATAATCCTTGAAGCGGAAAATCGCAATCGCGTATGAGTGTGGCATCTGCCACAGGCTAAAGATCAGCAGCAGAATCAACGCGCCAGCGTCGAACTGGTTGCTGACGGCACAGTAACCGATAACCGGTGGTGCCGCGCCGGACAGGCTGCCAATCAGCGTGCCATAAACAGAATGCCGCTTCATGTACAGACTATATACACCGACATACACAACGAAGCCCATCACCGCCAGCCACATGGCCAGCGGGTTAGCCGCGATGTAAAGCAGAGCAAAGCCCGCAATACCTAACAGCGATGCGTAAACCAGCGTTACCTTCAGCGAAATCAGTCCCTTTACCAGAACCCGATTTTTGGTTCTCTCCATTTTCTTGTCGATATCGCGGTCAATGACGTTGTTAAACACGCAGCCAGATGCAACGACTAACGACACACCCACGAGGGTGGCGAAAAACAGGGGATAATCAATGCGGCCTTGGGCCGCAAGGAGAAATCCACCGATAACGGAAATCAGATTTCCGAAAATAATTCCTGGTTTAGTAACTTGCAGGTATTGCTTAATCATCTTTTACGGCTCTGTTACTGGATCATCATATTGTGGTGTGCGCTCATCATAATCCAGATGGAGCCCACGACGACAATAGCGATAATCAGGACGGCAAACACAAGAGCCACCACGTTCCAGCGCTCTTCTGAGGACGTATTCAGGTGCAGGAAGTACACCAGATGCACCAGAATTTGAACCACTGCACATCCCACCACCGTGAAAAGAATGGCGTTATGCGAGGCAGTGCCGCTCATGACCATACTGAAAGGAATCACTGTCAAAATCACAGACAGAACAAAACCTATTACGTATGACTTAACGCTGCCGTGGCTGGCACCTGAATGATCGGTTGTTGAATGACTCATTACATCGCCCCCAGCAGATAAACAACGGTGAAGACACAGATCCATACCACGTCGAGGAAGTGCCAGAACAGACTCAGGCACATCAGACGCGTTTTGTTGGTTGCAGTCAGGCCACGTTTAGAGACCTGAATCATCATGATGACCAACCAGATCAGACCGCCTGTTACGTGGAGCCCGTGAGTGCCGACCAGTGCGAAGAAGGCTGACAGGAACGCGCTGCGATCCGGGCCATAGCCTTCCACGATCAGATGATGGAACTCATAGATTTCCATCCCGATAAACACCAGACCGAACAGGAAGGTCACGCCTAACCAGGTATTAACCTGAGATTTGTTGCCCTTGTTCATGGCGATCATCGCCATGCCGTAGGTAATACTACTGAACAACAGCGCGAACGTTTCCACCAGCACGAAAGGCAGTTGGAAAAGCTCTTTCCCGCTTGGGCCACCCGCAGTACCGTTAACCAGTACCGCATAGGTCGCGAACAGTGACCCGAAAATAATCAGGTCGCTCATCAGGTAGACCCAGAAGCCGAATACTTTATTGGCGCCTGTGTCGTGGTGCCCATGCTCGGCATGGGCAGTGTTGTGGTTAGTCAGAGTTTCAGTTGACATGTTTCACGCCTGCCTTACTGAGTTGATCAAAATTCTGATTCTCAATTTGCTCAATTTCTTTAACCGGCACGTAGTAATCCACGTCTTGATTAAAGCTATGCACAATCCAGGTCACAATCATGCCTGCGAAGCCAGCGATGGCCAGCCACCAGATATGCCAGATCATGGCAAAACCGAATACCAGGCTGAATGCGGAGATAATCACACCGGCGCCGGTGTTCTTCGGCATGTGAATCTCTTCATAGCTGGCAGGGCGCTTGTAAGCTTCACCTTTCTCTTTCGCTTCCCAGAACGCATCACGTTCGTCAACATGCGGCACGACAGCGAAGTTGTAGAACGGCGCAGGAGAAGAGGTTGCCCACTCCAGCGTACGTCCACCCCACGGATCGCCCGTCAGGTCACGGTTCTGGTGACGGTCACGGATACTGACGTAGAACTGGATCACCTGACACAGCACACCGATACCGATCAGCACTGCACCGATGGATGCAACAACCAGCAAGGCGTGGAATTCAGGGTTGATTTGCTGGCTCAGACGACGCGTCATCCCCATGAAGCCGAGGACGTACAGCGGCATGAAGGCAACGAAGAAGCCAATAATCCAGAACCAGAACGCACGTTTACCCCAGGTTTCGTTCAGGGTGAAACCAAAGGCTTTCGGGAACCAGTAAGTAATACCCGCGAAGCAACCAAACACCACGCCGCCGATGATCACGTTATGGAAGTGAGCAATCAGGAACAGGCTGTTGTGCAGGACAAAGTTTGCGCCCGGTACGGCCAGCAGTACGCCGGTCATCCCACCGATGGTAAAGGTGATGATGAAGCCCGTGGTCCACAGCATCGTGGAGTGAGACTGAATACGGCCTTGATACATGGTGAACAGCCAGTTGAAGATTTTAACCCCGGTTGGGATTGAAATAATCATGGTGGCTATACCGAAGAAGGCGTTGACGTTCGCGCCGGACCCCATGGTAAAGAAGTGGTGCAGCCAAACGATGAACGACAGAACCGTAATCGCAATGGTTGCCCACACCAGTGAGGTGTAGCCAAACAGACGTTTTTTACAGAAGGTGGCAACCACTTCGGAGTAAACACCAAAGATCGGCAGCACCAGAATGTAAACCTCAGGATGACCCCATGCCCAAATCAGGTTGATGTACATCATCATGTTGCCACCCATATCATTGGTAAAGAAATGGGTGCCGAGGTAACGGTCAAGCGTCAGCAGCGCAATGGTAACGGTCAATATTGGGAACGCGGCAATGATCAGCACGTTGGTACACAGTGCCGTCCAGGTAAATACTGGCATTTTCATCAGCGTCATGCCAGGTGCGCGCATCTTCAGAATGGTGGCGAAGAAGTTAACACCTGTCAGCGTAGTACCGATACCGGATATCTGTAGACTCCATATCCAGTAATCGACCCCGACGCCGGGACTGTACTCCTTTCCTGAAAGCGGCGGATAGGCCACCCAACCCGTCTGCGCGAACTCACCGACCCCAAGAGAGAGGTTGATCAAGATAACGCCCGCAACAAACAGCCAGAAGCTAAGGGAGTTCAGGAAGGGGAAAGCAACGTCACGCGCACCGATCTGCAAAGGAACCGCAAGGTTCATCAGGCCAACGACAAACGGTGTCGCCACGAAGAAGATCATTATGACACCGTGCGCGGTGAAAATCTGATCGTAGTGGTGAGCGTTTAGGAAGCCTTCTTGCCCGGCAGAGGCCAGCACCTGCTGGCCACGCATCATGATGGCATCGGCAAAACCACGTATCATCATCACCAGACCGACGATGATGTACATGATACCGATTTTCTTGTGGTCGACGGAGGTGAACCATTCGGCCCACAGCCATTTCCACTTGCCGAAATAGGTTATTGCCGCTAGCAGCGCAAGGCCGCCAACGATGATCGCCGCCACGGTGACCATAATAATGGGTTCGTGATACGGAACCGCATCGAGTGTAAGTTTTCCGAACATCGTATTATCCCTCGGCTCCTTTGTGCGAGCTATGCTCGCCCATGTTCATACCCTCACCGTGTTGCATGTTTTCTTCGGGCTTCATGCCTTCACCATGATGTTGCATGTTCATGCCGCTGCCTGTGAATTTGCGAATAAGATTATTAAACAAATCCGGCTGGACACTGGAGAAGTATTCGACAGGATGGAATTCACTTGGTTTAGCCAAAGCGTTGAATTCATCCATGGTATTCAGTGTCTTAGGGGACGACCGAACGTTCGCAACCCACTGGTCGAACTCTTGTTGAGTTGGCGTAGCAATCGCGGTGAACTTCATACCAGAGAAGCCTTTACCACTATAGCCGCCAGAGATACCGTCATATTTGCCCGGTTCGTTAGCGATCAGGTGGAGCTTCGTCTGCATTCCGGCCATGGCATAGATTTGTCCACCAAGACGAGGGATGAAGAAGGAGTTCATCACGGAGTCGGATGTAATCTTGAACGCAACAGGTACGTTGGCAGGGAAAGCCAGTTCGTTAACCGTCGCGATACCCAAGTCCGGGTAAACAAACAGCCATTTCCAGTCAAGCGAAACAACTTCGACATTGATAGGTTTGACGTCTGACACCAGTGGCTTATAGGGATCAAGCGAGTGGGTCGTCTTCCAGGTAATCGTGCCAAGAATGACGATAATGATAATTGGTACAGTCCAAACTACTGCTTCTATCTTATTGGAGTGTGACCAGTTCGGGGTATATTTTGCCTTTTCATTGGAAGCACGGAACTTCCAGGCAAAAGCTATCGTCATAACGATAACGGGAATCACAACGATCAACATCAGCCCGATGGCAGTCAGTATTAACGATCTTTGCTCTAACCCGATCTCTCCTTTGGGGTTCATCAGCGCCATATCGCAACCGCTCAGCAGAGCAGTGGCTGCAAATAAAGACAGCATCCCAAAAATTGTATTGTATTTCTTGAGTCTCATCTAGCGACCTCAATAACAAGGGCTCTATTGTCATTTTACGCGAGCGGGCATTTTACGGGAAGGTTACTGCACTGTAAACATGATTAAGGTTATGTCAGCCGTTTGTTGCTGTTTTTTGCCCTTAATGTCACAAAGATAGCCAAAATAAAAATGGTATTGAAAAACAGCAAATTAAGAGGCTACCCCGATAAGAGTATGGATGGATAATAAGAAATTACAACTCACCATAACGCTTATTTTCTATTTCCGATTTAGTGAAAATTTTTGTTCAATCTGCGTTTTTGATGACAAATGAAATTAGTTCTGAGGGATTTTTACGAGGAAATAAAATTCCAGCTAGCAAGATAATTGTGGGAAAAATAATTAAATAAAGGAAAACTGTAATAGGTTCAGGCAGCATGTGGGCGCTGCCTGAACGAATATCGTCAGTGTGTTGACGGTTTTGATGCACGTCTGAGCGACAGGTAATCCAGCAAGCTACCGAAGAAAATGCCCAGCAGAGCGAGTGCGCCGCCTGCGGCGAGCAGGTATTCTGCTACCTCTGGCAGTGAGGACCATTCCAGCACATTGCTGATCAGCAGCATGAGCCACAATGCCAGCACGATCGCACCCAATGCCAACACATATAAGGCTTTCTTGTAATAGTTCTGGAAGTTTGTGCGTAACTGAAAGGTGTCGGTTTTCTGGGTGAACTCCAACGTCTCACGGCAGATCAGCAGGATGGCCAGACCCGGTAACGCGGCAAAAATCGAGAACAGGTAGAACCATGCCCAGCCATAGGATTCGACAAACCAGCCTGCGATAGGGCCAACGTAAACCCGTCCGACGGCGGCAAGGGCGGAAAGCAGAGCAAACTGTGTGGCTGAGAACGACTTATTACACAGCGTCATCAATAGTGCGACGAATGCTGCTGTCCCCATACCGCCGCAGAGATTTTCCAGAAAAACAGCGGTAGCCATGGTGAACAGATTTTTGGCGGTGATAGCCAGCAGCCAGTACCCCGCGTTGGACACAGCCTGAAGAATACCAAACAGCATCAGCGCTCTGAACAAGGAGAGCCGCTGCATCAATAATCCGCCGTAAATGGCTCCCACGATGGTGGCGAAGAGTCCAAGCGTCTTATTAACCAGCCCGACATCACCCGCATTGAAACCAACGCCGCGTATCAGGAAGGTTGTCGTCAGGCTGACCGCAAAGGCGTCCCCGAGCTTGTATAACACGATAAGCAGAAGAATGAGCCAGGCGTTGTTGCGTGCGAAGAAATCGCGTAGGGGGGCAACAATCGCTTGCTCCATGCTGCGCGGCGCTGGCTGGATATTCAGTGGCTCCGGTGCTAACAGGGTCGCGAACACACCGATCAGCATGAGTCCTGCCATTAACCAATAGGTGGCCTGCCAGCCGAAATAGCGATCGGCCATCCACAACGCCAGTCCACCAGAAACCAGCATCGCCAGACGATAACCTAATACCGAGGTGGCTGCGCCCGTACCACGTTCTTCTGGGGGAAGTAAATCCGTCTTATAGGCATCAAAAACAATATCCTGAGAAGCGGAGCAGAATGCGACCAGAACCGCCAGCGCAGCCAGCCACCAGAGATCGCGAGCTGGGTTCATAAACCCCATACCAATAATGGCAGCAATCAGCAGAAGTTGACTGAGTATCAGCCAGCCGCGGCGTCGGCCGAGAAACGGTGGGGTGTAGCGGTCCATCAGCGGGGACCACAGGAACTTGAATACGTAGGCCTGACCAACCAAAGAGAAGAAACCAATGGTTTTCAGATCGACATTCTCGACGGTCATCCAGGCTTGCAAGGTGCCGGAGGTCAATGCCAGTGGTAAACCGGAAGCGAAGCCAAGCAACAGCATAAAAAGCGAATTACGTTGGCTGAACAAAGCAATGATGCGACTAAACATGAAGAGTCCTTTCCCTTGCTCCGTGAGCGTTCAGGAGCAAGGGAAGCGGCGTACAGAAATTAACGGGCGTTTTCTTTGATAAAGCTACTTACTGTTGTGTCTTGTGCCATGTCGTTGATGACATCGCCTAACACCGTGTTAACAGCATTGGTAATGTTCTCATTATTGGCAGTAAACGCGCCCTGAACGTTATAGGTTGAACGGTAGTTCTTCACCTGCTTGTTGCCATTTGCCGCTTGAGAAATGATGGAGATATCCGCTTTGGTGGTGATGTTGTAGCGCAGGTTGCCTTCGGAGACATCGGCGTACAGGTGGTTAACCACGATCTGCAAGGCTACCGGGCCGCCAGTACCGATCATGTAACCACGCGCGGTCATTTGTTTCTCCAGCGCTTCTTGCAACAGGAAACGCAGATCGCGAGAAGGCGTCAGCGTAATCAGTTGGCCATCGCGATTCACTTTCGCCAGAGCCTGATCGGCGCGTTGGTCTGCACCATTGATACTAATCGTTACGCCCATCAGCGTCGGGTCCTGGGAAGGCAGGCTGATTTTGGGGGTGATGTTCAGCGTGTTGCTTTTTGCTGCACATCCTGCAAGCAGAACGACGGCCAGAAGAGGAAAAAATAATTTTTTTAACATTCGTATTTTCTCAGTAATGATTAGTGTGGTGAGCTGACAAATATTGTTGATATCATATCATCGCCACAGGCAGGAAAAAGAGCAGATAGCAGGTAAATTGTCCTGAAATTCATCTTTTTCATGCCGTTGACCCGGAAAAACGTTTTTATCACATCAATACCGCCGATGATATCTCCACTCTTCGTGACCCTTTTTTCTTCTTTGTCATGCCGCTCTTAGGCATAACAGATTGAAAAAACGCTAAGGTTATACTGACTCGGACATCGGTGAATGACAGCAATGTCGCGTTGATATCACATTTTCCCCAAGCCGAAAGGGTAGTCGTATGATGCGTGAAACGATAGAAGAAAAGCTGCGTGTGGGTTTTGAACCCGTTCATTTAGAAGTCACTGATGAGAGCTATCGCCACAACGTGCCTGCGGGAGCGGAAAGTCATTTTAAAGTTGTGTTGGTCAGCGATAAATTCACGGGCGAACGTGTGATTGGGCGACATCGCGCAGTCTATGCCGTACTGGCCGCGGAGCTGGCGGGGTCGGTGCATGCACTCGCGCTACATACGTATACGACAAAAGAGTGGACCAGCTTGCAAAATGCCGTCCCTTCTTCACCGCCTTGCGGTGGCGCTGGCATCCTTTCTTAAGTCATTAATATGGCCCGTTCCTGACATATCGGGGCGGGTTACTGACAAAAGTGTGAATCCGTTGCTGTAATAGTCTGCCCGCCGTTCTCGACTCATCCCCTCTATATCGCTATAATGCTGCGTCTATTTTTCCTGAATGTATTCGGGACGCTTCTGACTACAGGGACGGGGTTGGCAATTTCTCGGTTCTGCGAGGTTTATTTAAGCCTGTGCGCCTTGGTGCCAGCGCTGAATCAGCCCTGCTGTCGTGAGAGTTTTCGTCGCGAGAATAGTTTTGGGGTTGACCGATCACTGTGATTTTTTGAGGTAACAAGATGCAAGTTTCAGTTGAAACCACTCAAGGTCTGGGACGTCGCGTAACGATTACCGTTGCTGCTGACATCATTGAGAGTGCGGTGAAGAGCGAGCTGGTCAACGCGGCCAAAAAAGTACGTATTGACGGTTTTCGTAAAGGCAAAGTGCCGATGAATGTTGTTGCTCAGCGTTATGGTGCCTCCGTGCGTCAGGACGTATTGGGTGACCTGATGCAGCGCAACTTTGTTGACGCGATCATCAAAGAAAAAATTAATCCGGTTGGCGCGCCTAACTATATCCCTGGCGAATATGCTGTAGGCGGCGACTTCACTTACTCTGTTGAGTTTGACGTGTACCCGGAAATCGAACTGAAAGGTCTGGATGCGATCGAAGTTGAAAAACCGGTTGTTGAAGTGACTGATGCTGACGTTGATACCATGCTGGACACGCTGCGTAAGCAACAGGCAACCTGGAAAGAAACTGACCGCGCTGCGGCAGCGGAAGATCGTGCAACGATCGATTTCACTGGTTCTATCGACGGTGAAGTCTTTGAAGGCGGAAAAGCGTCCGACTTCGTTCTGGCAATGGGCCAGAACCGCATGATCCCAGGCTTTGAAGATGGCATCGTTGGTCACAAAGCGGGTGAAGAATTCACTATCGACGTGAACTTCCCAGAAGATTACCACGCTGAAAACCTGAAAGGAAAAGCGGCTCAGTTCGCTATCGTCCTGAAGAAAGTTGAAGAGCGTGAGCTGCCTGAACTGACTGAAGAATTCATCAAGCGTTTCGGCGTGGCTGATGGTTCTCAGGAAGGTCTGCGTGCTGAAGTTCGTAAAAATATGGAACGTGAGCTGAAAGGCGCGGTGCGTAACCGTGTGAAAACTCAGGTTCTGGACGGACTGATCAACGCCAACGAAATCGACGTGCCAGTTGCACTGATCGATGGCGAAATCGACGTTCTGCGTCGTCAGGCTGCACAGCGTTTTGGCGGCAACGAGAAGCAAGCGCAGGAATTACCGCGTGAGCTGTTCGAAGAGCAAGCTAAACGCCGTGTTGTTATCGGTCTGTTGCTGGGTGAAGTTATCAGCACCAATGAGCTGAAAGCTGACGAAGCACGCGTTAATGCGCTGATCGAAGAGATGGCTTCTGCTTACGAAGATCCACAGGAAGTTATCGAGTTCTACAGCAAAAACAAAGAGCTGCTGAACAACATGCGTAACGTCGCTCTGGAAGAGCAAGCGGTAGAAACCGTACTTGCTAAAGCGAAAGTCGTTGAGAAATCAGTAAGCTTCAACGAACTGATGAATCAAACAACTACGGCATAAACCTTGTTGAGATCAACATTGTTTATTGCGTAGCGGGGATGCTTCCCTATCAAAGCCCGTGCCTTATGGCGCGGGCTTTTTGCTTGTAGCGTTCGCAATATACTGATGATTATCGTTTAGGTGGTACTTAACGCCGGCGTTTAGCGCCTTCGCCTCCGCTAGTGAATCGACGAGAGAGGGGCGACTGAAATTGCACTATTATTAACTCATGCAGAGAATTTGTTAGGTCAGGCAACGAGTTAAACCACAACGTTACCGTGCTGATAACGTGTTAAGAATAAAATAATTGGCTCTTTAATAGAGAACGATTGATAGTGTAAGCTTGAAATACAATGCGTGTGCCCCCACTCACTGAAGAGGAAAAGTGGCACAGCAGGTAAGGATTCTCGGCCATATGGGTTGTTCAGCAAGAGTGAGGCAGGGTTCCATAGTCATCCCCCCCTATCTCTAGTAGAATTGAGTAATACTATGATTGAACAGCGCAATGATTGAACAACGCTAAGAGTGCCGGACGCATTTTATCTAGGAGACGTGAATGTCATACAGTGGCGAACAAGAAAGACAAGCACCTCATATGGCGTTAGTGCCGATGGTGGTTGAACAGACCTCGCGTGGGGAACGTTCTTACGATATCTATTCCCGTCTGCTAAAAGAACGGATAATCTTCCTGACTGGTCAGGTCGAAGATCACATGGCGAACCTGGTTGTGGCACAGATGCTGTTTCTGGAAGCCGAAAACCCAGAAAAAGACATTTATCTGTACATTAATTCCCCAGGTGGCGTCATTACTGCTGGTATGTCCATTTATGACACCATGCAGTTTATCAAGCCAGATGTCAGCACGATCTGTATGGGACAGGCCTGTTCTATGGGCGCGTTCCTGTTGACGGCGGGAGCCAAAGGTAAACGTATTTGCCTGCCTAACTCGCGCGTCATGATTCACCAGCCATTGGGCGGTTTCCAGGGGCAGGCAACGGATATTGAAATCCATGCCAAAGAAATACTGAAAGTGAAAGCCAAGATGAATGAGCTGATGGCGAAACATACGGGTCAGCCTCTTGAAGCGATAGAGAGAGACACCGAGCGCGATCGTTTCCTCTCTGCCAGTGAGGCAGTAGACTACGGTTTGGTAGACTCCGTATTCACGAACCGTGGGTAATAATTCGCCATATTAGCGGTCTGGTGTAGCTAAAAATCAGTGTTCGACCGATAGTCTGTTGTGCGAGGTTATTTTACGCGTATTGGCTATAAGTATCGGCGTTCGTTGTAGCGGTATCGCTGTGGTTGGCCTGCGGGCAAAAGACGAAAAAGAGGTTTAACTCATGACAGATAAGCGCAAAGACGGTTCAGGAAAGTTACTGTACTGCTCTTTTTGCGGCAAAAGCCAGCATGAAGTGCGTAAGCTGATTGCCGGGCCGTCGGTGTATATCTGCGATGAATGTGTTGACTTGTGTAACGACATTATTCGCGAAGAAATTAAGGAAGTGGCGCCCCACCGTGAGCGCAGTGCGTTGCCGACGCCACACGAAATTCGCCGCCACCTTGACGATTACGTTATCGGCCAAGAGCAGGCCAAGAAGGTATTGGCCGTTGCGGTATATAACCACTATAAACGCTTGCGTAATGGTGACAGCAGCAACGGGATCGAACTGGGTAAAAGTAACATCCTGCTGATCGGCCCTACGGGGAGCGGTAAAACGCTGCTGGCTGAAACGCTGGCGCGCTTCCTGGATGTCCCGTTCACCATGGCGGATGCCACTACGTTGACCGAAGCGGGTTACGTCGGTGAAGACGTCGAGAACATCATTCAGAAGCTGTTGCAGAAGTGCGATTACGATGTGCAGAAAGCGCAGCGTGGCATTGTCTACATCGATGAAATCGACAAGATTTCTCGTAAGTCAGACAACCCATCGATCACTCGCGACGTATCTGGTGAAGGCGTGCAGCAGGCGCTGCTGAAGCTGATCGAAGGTACGATTGCCGCGGTTCCACCGCAGGGTGGGCGTAAGCATCCGCAGCAGGAGTTCTTGCAGGTTGATACCTCTAAGATCCTCTTTATCTGCGGCGGTGCGTTTGCGGGTCTGGACAAAGTGATCGAGCAACGTACCGATACAGGTCGCGGTATCGGCTTTAATGCGACGGTTAAAGGATCGGCTGACAAAGCAACAGAAGGCGAGTTGTTAAGCAATGTTGAACCGGGTGACTTGATTAAATTCGGTTTGATTCCTGAGTTTATCGGCCGTCTGCCAGTGGTTGCTACGCTGAGAGAACTGAGCGAAGAAGCACTGATTCAGATTCTGCGTGAGCCAAAGAATGCGCTGACCAAGCAGTATCAGGCGCTGTTCAATCTCGAAGGCGTTGAGCTGGAATTCCGCGATGAAGCGCTGACGGCGATTGCCAAGAAAGCGATGGCGCGTAAAACCGGTGCTCGTGGTCTGCGTTCTATCGTTGAAGCAGCTCTGCTGGATACCATGTATGACCTGCCATCGCTGGAAAGCGTGGATAAAGTCGTCATTGATGAATCCGTCATTGCGGGCCAATCTGAGCCATTGCTGATCTATGGCAAGCCTGAGACACAGCAGGCATCCGGCGAATAATTAATCAATTTGGCCGTATCAAAAAATAAAAATGGGGGATTTTATCCCCCATTTGTTTTTTACACGCATGCTGGTCGTTGAATGTGAGATATTTATCCCCATATACTCAAATACCTATTTGATGAAACCCGTGAAAACCGCGTTTCACGAGATTCCTATAACCTGGCGGAAACGAAACTAAGAGAGAGCTCTATGAACCCTGAGCGTTCCGAACGCATAGAAATCCCCGTATTGCCATTGCGCGATGTGGTGGTTTATCCGCACATGGTCATTCCGTTGTTTGTTGGTCGGGAGAAATCGATTCGGTGCCTTGAAGCCGCAATGGATCATGATAAGAAGATCATGCTGGTGGCACAGAAAGAGGCCTCAACGGATGAGCCAAGTATTAACGATCTTTTCTCGGTAGGGACGGTAGCCTCAATTCTTCAAATGCTGAAACTGCCGGACGGCACGGTAAAAGTGCTGGTCGA
This sequence comes from Pectobacterium sp. HCp5_1, assembly GCF_032905925.1. Lineage (NCBI taxonomy): Bacteria > Pseudomonadati > Pseudomonadota > Gammaproteobacteria > Enterobacterales > Pectobacteriaceae > Pectobacterium > Pectobacterium sp. HCp5_1. The sequence goes on along the minus strand of NZ_JAUMIO010000005.1, from coordinate 210,218 downwards.
AGGGTTACAGCGTGCGCGTATTACGACGCTTTCTGACAGCGGTGAGCATTTCGCTGCACACGCAGAATATCTTGATTCCCCAGCGATTGATGAGCGCGAGCAGGAAGTGCTCATGCGCACGGCGATCAATCAGTTTGAGGGATACATCAAGCTGAACAAGAAGATCCCGCCGGAAGTGCTGACATCTCTGAACAGCATCGATGATGCTGCGCGTTTAGCTGACACCATTGCTGCGCACATGCCGCTGAAACTGGCTGATAAGCAGTCTGTACTTGAAATGTTCGATATCACTGAACGTTTGGAGTACCTGATGGCGATGATGGAATCCGAAATCGACCTGTTGCAGGTAGAAAAACGGATTCGTGGCCGCGTTAAGAAGCAAATGGAAAAAAGCCAGCGTGAGTACTATCTGAATGAGCAAATGAAAGCGATTCAGAAAGAGCTGGGTGAGATGGATGACGCACCGGATGAACACGAAGCGTTAAAACGCAAGATTGATGCGGCGAAAATGCCGAAAGACGCGCGTGAGAAAGCCGAAGCAGAATTACAAAAGCTGAAAATGATGTCACCGATGTCAGCGGAAGCGACGGTGGTGCGCAGCTATATTGACTGGATGGTGCAGGTGCCGTGGAATGCGCGCAGCAAAGTGAAGAAAGACTTGCTGAAAGCGCAGGAAATGCTGGATACCGACCATTATGGTCTGGATCGCGTGAAAGAACGCATCCTCGAATACCTCGCAGTACAGAGCCGGGTCAGCAAGATCAGAGGGCCGATTCTGTGTCTGGTGGGGCCTCCTGGCGTGGGTAAAACCTCGCTCGGCCAGTCTATTGCCAAAGCGACCGGGCGTCAGTATGTGCGTATGGCGCTGGGTGGCGTGCGTGACGAAGCGGAAATCCGCGGTCACCGCCGTACTTATATCGGTTCCATGCCGGGAAAACTGATCCAGAAAATGGCAAAAGTTGGTGTGAAAAACCCGCTATTCCTGCTGGATGAGATCGACAAGATGTCTTCGGACATGCGTGGCGATCCGGCTTCTGCCTTGCTGGAAGTGCTCGATCCTGAGCAAAACGTGGCGTTTAACGATCACTATCTGGAGGTCGACTACGATCTGTCCGATGTGATGTTTGTTGCGACGTCTAACTCCATGAACATCCCGGCACCGTTGCTTGACCGTATGGAAGTCATTCGTCTTTCCGGCTATACCGAAGACGAAAAGCTGAATATCGCCAAACAGCATCTGCTGCCGAAACAGATCGAACGTAATGCGCTGAAAAATGGCGAGCTGTCGGTAGAAGACAGCGCGATTGTTGGCATTATCCGTTATTACACGCGTGAAGCTGGCGTACGTAGTCTGGAGCGTGAAATCTCCAAGCTGTGCCGTAAAGCAGTAAAAACGCTGTTGATGGATAAATCCACTAAGCATATCCAGATTTCGGGCGATAACCTTAAGGATTTCCTTGGGGTACAGCGCTTTGACTATGGTCGTGCGGACGATGAAAATCGCGTAGGGCAGGTGACCGGACTGGCCTGGACGGAAGTGGGCGGCGACCTGCTGACGATTGAAACGGCCTGCGTACCGGGCAAAGGTAAGCTGACTTATACCGGTTCACTGGGTGAGGTCATGCAGGAGTCGATTCAGGCTGCGCTTACCGTGGTTCGTGCCAGAGCGGAAAAATTAGGCATCAATGCTGATTTTTACGAGAAGCGTGATATCCACGTTCACGTTCCAGAAGGTGCGACGCCGAAAGACGGTCCGAGTGCGGGTATTGCGATGTGTACCGCGCTGGTTTCTTGTTTGACCGGTAACCCGGTGCGTGCCGATGTGGCGATGACGGGGGAGATTACCCTGCGTGGTCTGGTGCTGCCGATTGGTGGTCTGAAAGAGAAGCTGTTGGCCGCACACCGTGGTGGTATCAAGACGGTATTGATTCCTGATGACAACAAGCGCGATCTGGAGGATATCCCACAGAACGTGATTGCCGATCTGGACATCCATCCGGTGAAACGTATTGAGGAAGTGTTAGCGTTAGCGTTGCAGAATGCGCCTTCTGGTATGCAAGTGGTCTCGACGCCTAAAGCCAAGACCAAAGCCAAGGCAAAATAGTGACCTGTCGCAAAAACCCTTGAGAAAATCAGGGCTGGTGAGTGAAATCGTGCTTGCCAGCTTTTTTTTGTACCGCTAAGTTAGAGCACTGTTAGTTTTAGCCGTAACTGGCTAAGCATGACAGCATTGATAATAAGTTACGTGTCGCGTCTTGGGACATTGAAGCGCGATAAGAGAATTCCAGAGGGGATGACAGAGTGAACAAGTCACAATTGATCGACAAAATTGCCGCAGATGCTGATATTTCCAAAGCGGCAGCAGGGCGTGTGTTAGATGCAATTATTGGTTCCGTTACCGAATCCCTGAAAGAAGGGGATGATGTCGCTTTGGTTGGTTTTGGTACTTTCTCAGTGCGTGAACGTGCTGCTCGTACCGGCCGTAACCCGCAAACGGGTAAGGAAATCAGTATCCCTGCGGCGAAAGTACCAGGATTCCGTGCTGGTAAAACGCTGAAAGACGCCGTTAACTGATTATTACGTCACAGGTTTGGTGGATAACCACTTTGGGCCCCAAACAATACCTGACGCAATGATATTGGTAGGGTAAGATACGAGGCGCATCATTTTATGATGTGCCTTTTATTTATTAGGACTATACATACCCGACACATGGCAGACGTGGCGGGCAATAAGCTTAAGTGCGCCCTAGCCTTGTATTGGGCTATAGCAATCGCAAGGATGCATGGCTCCGGCCAGCGCAGGGAGTTTTATCCATTCTACAGCGGAGTGTTGTCACATTATGATGGACAATTTACGTACGGCCGCGAATAACGTCGTGCTCAAAATTATTCTTGCTTTGATCATCGCATCATTCGTTCTAACTGGCGTTGGTGATTATCTTATTGGTGGTTCAGGAGATTACGCTGCAAAGGTGAACGGGCAGGAAATTACCCGCGCACAGCTCGAGCAGGCGGTACAGAACGAACGCAGTCGTCAGCAGGAAACCTTGGGAGAGAATTTCTCTCTTCTGGCGAGTAATGACGGCTACATGCAGCAATTGCGTAGGCAGGCACTCTCCCAACTTATTGATGAAACCTTGCTGGACCAGTATGCCAACAAACTTGGGTTGAACATCAGTGATGAGCAAATCAAACAGGCGATCTTTGACGTTCCCGCGTTTCAGACCGACAACCGTTTTGATAATGAAAAGTATCTGGATCAGGTTCGTCGCCTTGGCGTAACGCCGGATATGTATGCGCAGATGCTGCGTAAGCAGCTGACTTCACAGCAACTGATTCGCGGCTTTGGCAATACCGTATTCCTGCTGCCGCAGGAGATCGATAATCTGGTGAAACTGGCTGCACAAGATCGTGTTGTCCGTGTTGCAACCATTGATATTGCTGCCAAGGCGAAGGCGCAGACGGTTGCTGACGATGAGATCCAGAGTTATTACGATCAAAACAAAGGGAATTTCATCGCACCAGAAGAATTCAAAGTCAGCTATATCACGCTGGATGCGGCAAGCATCATGGACGGCGTGAAAGTAGACGATGCAGCCATCAACGATTTCTACGAGCAGAACAAGAGCGCCTATTCCCAACCTGAGCGCAAAAAATTCAGCGTTATTCAGGTGAAGAATGAGGCCGATGCAGCGTCTATTCTGGATGCGCTGAAGCAAGGTGGTAATTTCGCTACGCTGGCGAAAGAAAAATCAACGGACGTTATCTCGCGCCGCAACGGTGGCGATCTGGGATGGATGGACGAAAACAGCATGATTGATGAGCTGAAGCAGGCAAAACTGACAGAGAAAGGTCAGGTTTCCGAAGCGATTAAATCCTCTGTTGGCTATCTGATTGTGCGTCTGGATGATGTTCAACCGCAGCAGGTCAAACCGCTGAGCGAAGTGCGTGCCGAGATCGCTGAGAAAGTGAAGCACGAGAAAGCGCAGGATGGTTACTATGCGCTTCAACAAAAAGTCAGCGAAGCGGCCAGCAATGACAACGAGTCTCTGGCTTCAGCAGAAGAAGCGGCTGGAGTGAAAGCCACGCAGACCGACTGGTTTACGCGTGAGAAAGTTCCCGCTGCGTTGAACTTCCAACCGGTAACGCAGGCTATCTTTAGCGGTGCGCTGCTGGGCGAGAACGGTGCTGCGGGCAACAACTCCGATGTGATTAACGTCGACGGCGATCGTGCTTTCGTTCTGCGTATCACTGAGCACAAGCCTGAAAGTACTCGCCCTCTGGATCAGGTTCGTACCGAGATCGTAGAGACGCTGAAACGTCAGAAGGCTGAACAGCAGACTCATGTAGACGCTGAAAAAATTCTGGCTGAACTGAAGCAAGGTAAAGATGACGCGCTTAAAGCTGCGGGCCTGAGCTTTGGCGAGGCAAAAACGATGTCTTCTATCTCTCAGGGTGATGCAACGGCCGAAGCAATCTTTGCTATGCCACATCCAGAGAAAGATAAGCCATCTTATGCGATTACTCAGGATCAAGCCGGTAATGTCGTGCTGGTCGCGCTGGATAGCGTGACACCACATCAGCTAAACGATGAGCAGAAAACGCAGTTTGCTAGCCAGGTTCAGCAAGGTTCTCTGGGCGCGCTGTTTGATTCTCTGCTGTCCAGCTTACGCAGTGAAGCGAAAATCAAGATGGGCAATGCGGCGCAAGAACAGCAATAAGCTCCGCAAAAATTTGCAAATCGTTGCAATAAAAAAAGGCCGCTTTCGCGGCCTTTTCCACATTTAAATTCTGCTGTTTGCGGTGTTGATGGGTCTGCGGCAAGGTAGCCGTGCTGTCACACACAAGGAGGAAACAGCATGAAAAAATCAGGAATAAAAGCACTGTGCTTAATCATTGGGATGAGCTTGTCTGGGTTGCCATTACTGAGTCAGGCGGCACCTAAAGCCGCCGACAGTACGGCAACAGCGGTGAAGTCTGCGCCAGCAGATCAGAAAGCGGAAAAAGCAACGCTTCCTGATAATGATGAGGATAAGGTAAGCATTAATGCAGCAAGCGCCGCCGATTTGGCGGAAATAATGAACGGTGTCGGCCTTAAAAAGGCGGAAGCGATCGTGACCTATCGCGAGCAAAATGGTCCTTTTACCCAGATCGATCAATTAACTGAGGTCCCGGGAATTGGGGCTGCGTTGGTTGAGCGAAATCTCTCTCGTTTAAAACTGTGATGTCAGTCGCAGCCCAGTCGAGCACTTCCTCTGGGCTGCGAACCTCTGCTAGGCTAATTATCAGGTCATACCAGTTGTTGGGTTTGTCACAGGAGTATTATCGCTATGCAGACTTTCATTACCGTTCGTGGTTATCACATTGATGTTTATCAGCACGTTAATAACGCGCGCTATCTGGAATTTCTGGAAGAGGCGCGTTGGCAATGGCTGGAAACGTTGCCTGCTTTTGGCTGGATGCATAGCAACAATGTCGCTTTTGTCGTGGTGAACATCAATATCAACTATCGCAAGCCTGCCGTTCTCGGTGACGTGCTGCGTATTGATAGCGAGCTACTACAGATGAATACGAAAAGTGGCGTGATCAGCCAGAAGATAACCCGAGTGTCTGATGAAAGCGACGTGGCCGATGCCACGCTGACGTTTGTCTGCATCGATTTATTGACGCAAAAAGCACTGCCGTTGGAGGGAGAACTGCTGGAACACCTAAACGAGATTCGCCGTTAACATGAAGCAACAGGCCACTACCTGTACGGTGTGGCCTGTTTTTTACATGGCGTGATGGTTCTGCGTGTAGGGTTCTGCGTAGCGACGTGAAGTCTCAGCGTAACCCTGTTTTCTGCTTCAGCGATGCCATGATAGCCGCGGGATCGTTTTGATACTGAGCAAGCCCGTTTGCTCGTAAATGGCAGGCGGCACATTGACCACACCCATCACCCTTGATGCCGTTATAGCAGGTTAGCGTGTGGTAACGAACGGTATCGAGTTGCTGGTAATGATCCGCCAGCGCCCAGGTTTCGGCCTTATTAAGCCACATCAGCGGGGTTTCAAAACGGATATCGCGGGCAATACCTAAAACAATAGCCTGGTTCAGTGCCTTGACGAATTCGTCGCGGCAATCAGGGTAACCGGAAAAATCGGTCTCACATACGCCAGTAATGACGGCCTCGGCACCAACCTGATAGGCGTAGATGGCGGCGAGCGTTAGGAAAAGAATATTTCTTCCCGGAACGAAGGTATTGGGTATGCCTTGCGCATTGGCATCGTAATCGGGGACTGGAATACTGTCACGCGTCAGGCTGCTGGTAGCGAGTTCATTCAGCAAGCCGACGTCGAGAACCTTATGCGCTGTTGCCCCCAGTTTCTGGCTGAGTTCCCGAGCGACATCAATTTCCGCGCGGTGGCGTTGCCCATAATCGAAGGTGATGCAGTGGACGTCATCATAATCTTGCAGAGCCTGAATCAGGCAGGTTGTGGAATCTTGTCCACCGCTAAAAACGACAACAGCACGCTTCATTCTTCATTCACCTTAACGCGACGTTAACCGCAATACGTCATTAACGCACAGCGGTGTAAAGCCACTATTTTACCTGAAAAGCTATGTTATCTGAAAAAACACGCTATCTGAAAAACACGTTATTTGAAAAGACCTGTTACCTGAAAAATAGCTCGGCTGTCGTTACGTCAGGCTGGATTCAGGGTAACGGTGAGATATCTCGGGGTTGTTCAGCACATTGAGATAAGGGTTAATGTCACCAATATTTTTTTCCACCCAACTGTTGTTGTAGTAGGTGTCCAGATAGCGTTCGCCGCTGTCGCAGAGCAGAGTCACAATCGCACCTTTTTGACCTCGGTTCACCATCTCTTTGGCCAGTTGCAGCATTCCCCAGACGTTGGTGCCGGTGGAAGCACCTGCTTTACGTCCTAACACGCTTTCCAGCCAGTACAGTGTTGCGATGCTGGCGGCATCCGGCACTTTGATCATGCTATCAATGACGTCAGGAATAAAAGACGGCTCGGCACGCGGGCGGCCAATACCTTCGATCCGACTGCCGCATGGGCCAGTGATGGAGCGATCCCGCTGTTGGTAACAGTCGTAGAAGACGGAGTTTTCTGGATCGACGACGACCAGTTGTGTATCCAGCCCCTGGTAGCGAATGTAGCGTCCGAGCGTAGCTGACGTACCGCCAGTTCCTGCGCTCATCACGATGTAATCCGGTACGGTATGCGGTTCACGTGCCATTTGGCGGTAAATGCTGTCGGCAATATTGTTGTTGCCGCGCCAGTCGGTAGCGCGTTCTGCGTAGGTGAACTGATCCATATAATGACCGTTCATCTCTTGCGCGAGTTGCTCAGATGCCGCATAGATTTGTCCCGCCTGTTCGACAAAATGGCAGCGCCCGCCATAGAAAGCGATTTGCTCGATTTTTCTTTTTGCGGTGCAGGAAGGCATGACGGCGATAAACGGCAGGCCAAGCAAACGTGCAAAATAGGCTTCTGAGACGGCGGTGCTGCCGGATGATGCTTCAATAATCGGCGTGCCTTCTTTAATCCAACCGTTGCACAGCCCGTAGAGAAATAAGGAGCGTGCCAGACGATGCTTCAGACTGCCGCTGGGATGTGTGCTTTCATCTTTGAGGTAAAAATAGATACCGGGATAATCCGGCAGGGTCAGACGGATAAGATGCGTATCAGCCGAACGCTGAAAATCTGCTTCGATAGCGCTGATGGCATTTTTAACCCAGGTATTAGTCATGATGAAAACTCGGTTAGGCAGTGATACGAATAGAGTAACGAGTTTTCAGGATAAAAAAATTACCTTTTTATCTCCTTGTGGCTAATTTAAGGGAATAATTTACCCTTTAGTTATTTATATGTGGATTTTTTTTCTACTTAGGCGAATGGCGAGTTGCTATCTTTAAAATTATGATAACAGCGGGGGGCGCAACGAAGGTCGGTAAGGTCATCGCCATGTCGATGTTGCCAATAATGCTATCACCATGATTCTGGGCGGGAAGAACATTACTTTTCTCTCTTAATGGGGGAGAGTAGGAGGAGTTTTCTATCGGCGGCGCTATTTTTAGGTAAAACTACATTAGGTAAAACCATATTAGGTATAACTATGTTGGATAAAATTGATCGCACACTGCTGAATATGCTGCAACAGGACTGTACGCTTTCGCTACAGACGCTGGCCGATGCGGTTAATCTGACATCCACGCCGTGCTGGAAACGTCTGAAGCGTCTGGAGGAGGAAGGGATCATCCGGGCTCGGGTGGCGCTGCTGGATAATGAACGTCTGGGGTTAGGGCTGACGGCGTTTGTTTTATTGAAGACGCAGCAGCATAACCGCGACTGGTATCAGACTTTCACCCGCGTGGTGTCCGATATGCCGGAGGTGCTGGCTTTCTATCGTATGGCTGGCGAATACGATTACCTGATGCAGGTTCAGGTCGCTGATATGAAAAGCTATGATGATTTCTATAAACGGCTGGTGAATGGAATTCCCGGGCTGGTCGATGTAACATCTAGCTTTGCTATGGAACGAATCAAACATACCACGGCACTGCCCTTATCCCTGTGATTCATCATCCATACTCGTCATACTTCAAGTTGCATGTGCGTTGGCAGCATCCAGTCACCCGAATCACTTACTTGAGTAAGCTCATCGGGATGCCTTCTCTTGCCGCCTTCCTGAAACTTGAATTATTTAGTGTATATCCGTCTTTTGTATAATCACTTGTCTGAGTCTGTCATGACCCGTCTGGCTATTGGAATGAAAACCGCGTGAGACTTTTTGCTCAACTGAGTTGGTATTTTCGCCGTGAATGGCGGCGTTATCTGGGTGCTGTGGCGCTATTGATTGCGATTGCCATCCTGCAATTGCTGCCCCCTAAACTGGTCGGTGTGATTGTCGATGGTGTAACGCAGCACGGCATGTCGATGACCGAAATGATGAAGTGGATTGGCGTGATGCTGTTGACTGCCGTCATGGTTTATCTGCTGCGCTACGTGTGGCGCGTGTTTCTGTTTGGGGCGTCATACCAGTTGGCGGTTGAACTACGAGAGGATTTTTATCGCCAACTGAGCCGCCAGCATCCGGCGTTTTATCAGCGTCACCGTACCGGCGATCTGATGGCGCGTGCGACTAACGATGTCGATCGCGTGGTCTTTGCCGCCGGAGAAGGCGTGCTGACGCTGGTCGATTCAATGGTGATGGGGTGTGCTGTACTGGTTGTCATGTGTACTCAAATCAGTTGGGAACTGACCCTGTTGGCGCTGCTTCCGATGCCGGTCATGGCGATTTTCATCAAACGCTATGGCACCCAACTGCATAACCGTTTTAAATCCGCACAGGCCGCGTTTTCTTCGCTTAACGATCAGGCGCAGGAAGGCTTGACCAGCATTCGGATGATTAAAGCCTTCGGGTTGGAAAACTACCAGTCCGCGCGTTTTGCACAGGTTGCGGCGGACGCCGGTGCCAAAAATATGCATGTTGCCCGCGTTGATGCCCGCTTCGATCCCACCATTTATATTGCCGTCGGGCTGTCGAATTTGCTGGCGATTGGCGGCGGCAGTTGGATGGTGATTAACGGTTCGTTGACGTTAGGTTTGTTGACCAGCTTTGTCATGTATCTGGGATTGATGATCTGGCCGATGCTGGCGCTGGCCTGGATGTTTAATATTGTTGAGCGTGGTAGCGCGGCATATAGCCGTATTCGTCAACTGCTTGCGGAAGAGCTCGTGGTGAAAGACGGTGAAGAGTCGTTGCCTGCCGAGCGAGGCGTGCTGGAAGTGAATATCTCCGCATTTCGCTACCCGGATAATGCCCGTGATGCTTTACAACATATTCAGTTTACGCTGGCACCGGGCAATATGTTGGGGCTGTGTGGGCCGACAGGCTCGGGGAAAAGTACGCTGCTGGCGTTGATCTTGCGTCATTTCGATACCCAATCGGGAGAGATTCGTTATCACGATCGTCCATTGAGCGCCATTCGGTTGGATGAACTGCGTAGCCGTTTTGCCGTTGTGGGGCAAATGCCTTTTTTGTTTTCCGATACCGTGGCGCAAAACATCGCACTGGGTCGGCCTGATGCTACCCAACAAGAGATTGAACAGGCGGCGCGGCTTGCGAGCGTTCATGACGACATTCTGCGTTTACCTCAGGGTTACCAGACGGAGGTCGGAGAGCGCGGCGTGATGTTATCAGGCGGTCAAAAACAGCGGATCGCGATTGCCCGAGCGCTGTTGCTGGATGCTGAAATTTTGGTGCTGGACGATGCGCTGTCTGCGGTTGATGGACGAACGGAACACCAGATTTTGCAGAATCTCAAAACATGGGGCGAAAAGCGGACGCTGATCATCAGCGCACATCGCCTGTCAGCCCTAACCGAAGCGAATGAAATTGTGGTGTTGCAGCAAGGACAAACGGTGCAGCGTGGCACACACCGGATGCTGGCGGCACAACCCGGCTGGTATCGGGATATGCACCGTTATCAACAGCTGGAGGCGGCGCTGGATGATGTGCCGCAGTTGGAAGGAACGAAAAATGAATAGCCCTCAACAGTTTTGGCCAACCCTGAAACGTCTGCTGGCTTATGGTTCCCCCTGGCGAAAACCGCTGTTACAGGGTGTCCTGATGCTGTGGATTGCTGCAATCGCTGAAGTCTCAGGCCCTGTGTTGGTGAGCTATTTTATTGACGATTTGGTAGCAAAAGGCCAGTTCCCGCTGGCGATTGCGGCGGGTTTGGCAATGGCCTATATCCTGCTGCAAATCCTGGCGGCCTCGCTGCATTATTTCCAGACGCTACTGTTCAACCGCGTTGCGGTCGGTGTCGTCCAGCAACTGCGCATTGATGTGATGGATGCGGCGTTGCGCCAGCCGTTGAGTACATTCGATACGCAACCCGTTGGGCAACTGATTTCACGCGTCACCAATGACACCGAGGTGGTTAAAGACCTGTACGTCATGGTGGTGTCAACGGTATTACGCAGTGCGGCGCTGGTGGGGGCGATGCTGGTGGCGATGTTCAGCCTGAACTGGCAGATGGCGCTGGTTGCACTGATGATTTTCCCTGCGGTAGCGACGGTTATGGTGCTGTACCATCGCTTTAGTACGCCGATTGTGCGCAAGGTACGGAGCTATCTGGCTGACATCAATGATGGCTTCAACGAAGTGATTAATGGCATGGGCGTGATTCAGCAGTTTCGCCAGCAGGCCCGCTTTGGCAAGAAACTGGGGGCCGCCAGCCATGAGCATTATGAAGCGCGGATGAAGGCTCTGCGTCTGGAAGGTTTCCTGCTGAGGCCGTTGCTGAGCCTGTTTGCCGCGATGGTGCTGTGTGGCTTGTTAATCCAATTCGGTTTCAGCTCAATGGGATCGGTTGGCGTCGGGGTCTTGTACGCGTTTATCAACTATTTGGGCCGTCTGAATGAACCGCTGATTGAACTGACAACTCAGCAAACGATGTTACAGCAGGCGGTTGTCGCCGGTGAGCGTATCTTCGAACTGATGGATGGCAAAAAACAGCGCTACGGCGATGATGAGCGTCCTCTGGCGACTGGGCGCGTCGATATTGACGATGTTTCTTTCTCGTATGGCACAGAGAAACGTGTGCTACAGAATATTTCTCTGACGATACCAGAGCGCGGATTCGTCGCGCTGGTCGGGCATACCGGCAGTGGGAAAAGTACGCTAGCTAGTTTGCTTATGGGATATTACGCGCCGGATGAAGGTGAGATTCGACTCGATGGCCGCCCGCTGTCGACGCTCTCTCATGCGGTGTTGCGCCAAAATGTGGCAATGGTGCAACAGGATCCGGTTGTGCTGGCGGAATCCATGTTTGTGAATGTGACGCTGGGGCGTGATATCAGCGAAGAGGCCGTCTGGCGCGTGCTGGAAGTGGTGCAGCTTGCTGAACTGGTTCGGGCTTTTCCTGAAGGATTGCATACGCGCATTGGCGAGCAGGGGAATAACCTGTCTACCGGACAAAAGCAACTGTTGGCGATTGCGCGGGTACTGGTGCAAACGCCTAAAATCCTGATTCTTGATGAAGCGACGGCGAATATTGACTCAGGTACGGAGCAGGCGGTGCAAAAGGCGCTGCGCATTATCAGGGAACAGACAACCTTGATTATCATCGCCCATCGGCTTTCCACTATCGTTGAGGCCGACACGATTATGGTGCTCCATCATGGGCAAACCGTTGAGCGGGGAACGCATGAGCAACTGCTGCAACAGCAGGGGCGCTATTATCAAATGTATCAATTGCAGCTCGCCGGAGAGGATCTTGCAGCCACCAGTACTGAGGCTTGTCCTGCGCACTGAGACTGATCTGGGATAGTATCTCGGTCTGCACCGCCTTGTGTGGTGCAGACTGACAGTCTATTCATGGCTTCGCACCATCAATAGGCATCGTGATTCTGGTTTTCCCCCGCGCTGCACTGAAAATACTCTTCGTGCACTAAATTAGTGCAATTCTTGCCCGATTCTTCCTGCATTTCTTTCCCTCCGGGTTTTCTTTTTGCCCTTTCTTATCGTTAATAGCGTTCTCTTTCCTGATTTGTGCCAGATAAATCATTTATGGCACACCCTTTGCTTTAGTCATGACGTAGACCGACTTCATAGAGCATGTAATCGAACAAGTGACGGGCGAAAGCCTGAACGTAATGGCTAGGGGGAAGATAAATGAAACTGGTTACTGTGGTGATAAAACCATTCAAGCTGGAAGATGTACGTGAAGCGTTATCTTCTGTCGGCATCCAGGGACTCACCGTCACTGAGGTGAAGGGATTTGGTCGTCAGAAAGGACACGCGGAGCTATACCGCGGCGCAGAATACAGCGTTAACTTTTTACCCAAGGTAAAAATTGATATCGCGATTGCAGACGACCAGTTGGATGAAGTGATCGACGTCATCAGCAAAGCCGCGTACACCGGAAAAATTGGTGATGGCAAAATTTTTGTCGCCGAGTTGCAAAGGGTTATCCGTATTCGTACGGGTGAAACTGACGAAGCCGCACTTTAATAACACCTAGCGTAGATACGTAAATAGGGATGGATGAAAATGAAAAAACTACTCTCTTCATTAGGTCTCGGTGTGGCGGCATTACTCCCGTCCTGGGCAATGGCTGCGACACCGACGATTGATAAAGCGGACAACGCTTTTATTATGATTTGTACCGCACTGGTACTCTTTATGACTATACCGGGCATCGCACTGTTTTACGGCGGCCTGATTCGTTCTAAGAACGTTCTGTCCATGATGACGCAGGTGAGCGTAACGTTCGCGATGGTTTGTATCCTGTGGGTCGTTTACGGATATAGCCTGGCCTTCAGCGAAGGTAACGCCTTCTTCGGTGGTTTCAGCACCTTTATGCTGAAAGGCATCGGGATTGAATCCATCAGTGGCACCTTCTATCAGTTCGTACACGTGGCTTATCAGGCTTCTTTTGCCTGTATCACCGTTGCGCTGATTGTCGGGGCGATTGCTGAGCGTATCCGTTTCTCTGCTGTACTGATTTTTGTTGCGCTGTGGCTGACGTTCTCCTACCTGCCGATGACGCACATGGTATGGGGTGGTGGCTATCTGGCTGCGGATGGCGCGCTGGACTTCGCTGGCGGTACGGTGGTTCACATCAACGCCGCAGTTGCTGGGTTGGTTGGTGCTTACCTGCTGGGCAAACGTGCTGGTTTTGGCAAAGAAGCCTTCAAACCGCATAACCTGCCGATGGTGTTTATCGGTACGGCGATCCTGTACATCGGCTGGTTTGGTTTCAATGCGGGTTCTGCGGGTGCTGCGAACGGTATCGCTGCTCTGGCTTTCCTGAACACCGTTGTCGCGACTGCCGCTGCAATTCTGGCATGGGTTGGCGGTGAGTGGATGGTCCGCGGTAAGCCTTCTCTGCTGGGCGCATGCTCTGGCTGTATCGCGGGTCTGGTGGCAATCACGCCAGCTGCGGGTACGGTTGGCGTGGGTGGCGCACTGATCATCGGTCTGGCTGGCGGTGTTGCAGGCCTGTGGGGCGTAACGGTACTGAAAAGATGGCTGCGTGTGGATGACCCATGTGATGTATTCGGTGTTCACGGCGTGTGCGGTATCGTTGGCTGTATCCTGACTGGCGTATTCACTTCTGCATCACTGGGCGGTACGGGCTATGCGGAAGGCGTAACGATGGCACACCAGATTTGGGTGCAGCTGTTCAGCGTGATTGTTTGTCTGGTGTGGTCTGGCGTGGTGGCATTTGTCGCCTTCAAGATCGCGGATATGGTTGTCGGCCTGCGTGTACCTGAAGATCAAGAGCGTGAAGGTCTGGACGTCAACAGCCATGGCGAGAGCGCTTACAACCAATAAGAGTGCGTAAATTAATCAGTGAGATAGTCAGAATACAGTAAGCAGGCGTGGGGGAAACTCCACGCCTGTTTTATTATCAGTCTTAAACCAACCCCCTCCAGATGAGGTGGTCTTTTACGTTTCGAGGCTGCCGCAAGGTTTACGGCTGGCGACGACGTATGACGCCTTCCTGCACGCTGGATGCAACCAGCACGCCTTCCCGAGTATAGAATTGCCCACGAACGAAACCACGAGCACCGGATGCAGACGTGCTTTCTACGGTATATAACAGCCAGTCATCCAGCCGGAAATCACGGTGGAACCACATTGAGTGATCGATGGTAGCGACTTGCATACCCGGCTCCAAAAAGCCAACGCCGTGAGGCTGCAAGGCCGTGAGTAGGAAATTGCAGTCAGACGTATAGCCGAGCAGATATTGGTGAATACGCTTATCGTCCGGCAGCGTACTGCTGGCACGGCACCAGACGTGTCGCACCGGTTCGTCTACTTCACCTTTTAGTGGGTTATGGAATTTGACCGGGCGTATCTCAATCGGGCTGGCCTGAATAAATTTATCGTGAAAGCGGGGCGGCAGAAGGTGCTGCATGTCTTGTGCGATTTCCTGCTCGGATTTCAGATTTTCTGGCGGTGTGACGTTTGGCATCACATTTTGGTGCTCGAACCCTTCTTCATGACTTTGAAATGAGGCCGTCATATAAAAAATAGGGCGGCCATTTTGGATTGCCCTAACGCGTCTGGCGCTGAAGCTGTTGCCATCGCGCAGGTTTTCAACGTCATAAATAATTGGTTTCTGGCTATCGCCGGGTAGCAAAAAGTAGCTGTGGAAAGAGTGAATGTTGCGCTCGACGGGGACAGTCTGTTTAGCGGCCGACATAGCCTGGCCGACAACTTGCCCACCAAAGACCTGACGCAGCCCCAAATCATCGCTTTGTCCGCGAAATAGCCCTTCTTCGAGTTTCTCTAAATGCAGGAGGTCGAGAAGGTGTTGTAGTGATTGACTCATGGTATCGGCCCCAATGGATGCGAATAAATAATTATCTGTTTGTTTTTTAAGGTGTAAAATATTTTGTTATGGGTTTTTACTGCAATGAATGTGTGGGTTTCAGGAAAATATCAGAATTTTGCACCATCATTATTGTGTTGGGTGAATCATACTATTTATGAGTGCCGGTTTTCGATACCGGTAGTCTGACAATAATAAAGGAGACTGACCGAATGAAATTATGGCATATATTAGGCGGTATCACGTTATCGATGACTCTGGTTGCATGTGCACAGAGGAATGATTATGGCGTTTCTCCTCAAACTGGCGCACCTGTCACCTCTGTTTCTTCACAGCGCCCAGCTGTTGCAATGCCAGCGGTAACCGGTACGGTGAATATTCGTCAGCGCATTGCACTCCCTCACAACGCCGTTTTAACCGTTACGGTGTCTGATGCATCGCTGGCGGATGCACCTTCAAAAGTGATCACTCAGCGTGTGACGCGTACAGAAGGAAAGCAGGCACCTTTCCGATTCGAATTACCGTATAACCCGGCTGATATTCAGCCCAACGCGCGTATCTTACTCAGCGCAGCCGTTGCGATCGATAATCGTATCGTGATGGTGACGGAGAACGTCTTGCCGGTTATTAGCAACGGGGTAAATCACGCCGATTTGGTGCTGGTACCTGTCGCCTCTGTTCCCTTACCGGCTAAACATCAGGATTCGATGATGTCTAACCCGACAAATCAGACTCCTCATATGCTTCAGGGGCAGCCTGACTCGTCATCTATGGCACCACAGACCATCTGGTAATTTATCTGGATACGCGCCGTTATGGCGCGTATTGCCAGCGATATTTTGCAAGATCAACTTTTCCCTGACGATTGAAAATGATGCCCTCCGCCTGTAGTGCTGACTTTTGACGTACATAGTCCCCACCGACCAGCGATATTTCGCCTTTACGATTGATTACCCGATGCCAAGGAAGTTTGCTGTCTTTCGGCAGACGTTTTAATACTCCGCCGACTTGCCTGGATGCTCTGGGTGAATCGGCCAGCTGCGCGATGTCGCCATAGGTCGCTATTTTTCCGTAAGGGATTGCCGCGACGATTTGAAAAACGCGCTGGCGGAAATTATCGTTTTCTTCTGACATCCGCGGATATTCCTGCTGTTCCTAAACCGATTGAACATCATAGTGGCACAGCGGGGTGGGTAAGAAAACAACGGTTAGTCGGTGTTAGCTTGCAATTGCCTATCCCATCGCCGATAATGCCCACCGCTTTGTGACACGTTGCGATTATCATGCGTAAGCCGTTATAAAGTCGTCAATGGAGGCCCTGTCGGTTCTCCCGCAACATTAACCTGTGGATTCGGTCAGGTCCGGAAGGAAGCAGCCGCAGCAGGAGACGTGTGTGCCGGGATGTAGCTGGCAGGGCCTCCACCATTTCAGCCCTCGTTAGCTGCTTCATCGCCAGACTGGTCTTCATCTCCTGCACATAAACGACATTCTCTGCCATAAACCCGTTGTCTGACATACATAAACGCTGAGCCGCCATTCTTTGCTCTACAGGTGTCATTTACCGATCGCTGTTTCTTCGAGAGGCTGACCGTGTATCTTTACCTGGCGAGTAATAATTGCGGTAATTATTACCTCCTCTTTTTTCATCACGGGAATACTATTAGTGATGCTATCGATGCGATTGTTATATTCCCGTCATACTTCAAGTTGCATGTGCGTTGGCTGCGTTTAGTCACCCGAATCACTTACTTGAGTAAGCTCATCAGGATGCCCTCTCTTGCCGCTTTCCTGAAACTCGAATTATTTAGGGTGTGAACAATAAATGCTGGGGGAATAAGCGTGAGATGTGAGGAAGAATTCATTTTTACTTAATATAAAAAATACAATTTGTTACAAGTCTTACGCAATTAATACGTTAAAAAGATAATAAAAACAAAGGCCGATAATATTATCGGCGCAGTGTAATTAATGTCAGTTTTTGTATGCGTTTCGTTAGGAATTAACGAACGTATCGCCATACTGCAGTAGGGACTTTGTCGTAGAGTTTGTTCATCGTCAGTTCTGCAAGGCGATGATCGGCTGCGGAAAAGAACATCTCCAGTTCATCATTAGAGAGTTCATACTTGTTTTTTTCAATAACGCGTTCGAGGGTGTCAATGGTTGTGCATTTACGCAAACGCATCAAATAGTCGATTTTTTTCATAATGGCCTATGCAAGCAGTACCTGGTGGTTAAAAAATATAAATAAATTATTGCTTAAGTTTTAGCAGGCGTACAGATGTTCTCCCCTGAGAACATTCCGAATAATTTTGCTTTGGACTTCTGCCAACGCCGTAGTTCAGCATCATTAATACCATAGTTGCTAAACAAGACGTAAGTATCATCCAAATACTTTTCAACCTGCTCTGAAAGCTCACTTTCGTTAGGGTATTTTATTTTAAATGTGAGAATAAACGTAGCGATATGCTCAATAAGTTCATTTAATTGGAGATTGATCGCAGATGTTGGATCATTGACCCAGCCGTGACTGCTATCGCCTAACGTCGCTATGCTTTCGTCACACAGATTCTCACATAAGAATCTGAGTTGGGCAATATCATAATGTTTTGGTGTGTACTCATCCATATCAATCCCTCCGTTAAGCCGTTATTCAGTGTTACTGCGGTTAACACCTGGTAAACAGGTAGACTGATGAAGCTTACAAGATAAAACGTTAACGTTGTTTCGTATTCATGTTGTTACAGACAGGGCGTTGAACCATTGTGATTTGTTCTGTAGTGAATGAGAAAACAGTGATTATCGTCCCTCCTAGTATCTACTATGTCTTGAAATAGGGTTGGCGTAAATACCAACATATCATGACTTAACCTTAAGTATAGCTATGCCATGGTGGTTACGGTTACGCCATTCTATATATGACTATAGCAAAAACGTTCGTAAAATTCGCGGATAATAGGTAAGGTTTTCACTGCTATTTATTTTGATTAATCCTCAGATTTTTTGTTGTAACAATGAGCATAGAATAAACTCGTCTGCGGCTTATTTAATTATTTCTATCTGAAAATATGAGAAATGGCAGAAGGAATGCGAAGAGATTGCTCAGCGGATAAGGGCTTTTGGCACTCGTTATCTTATTGTTTCAGCAGTTTTTTCATGCGAATCATCCCGTGCAGTCTTGTTAGCGTCATAACACTGACTGTATCGGGATGAAGTCGAGAAAGATTAACCTTTTTTCTTTTTTCCGCCTTGTACGGCCTTAAAGCGCGGGTTGGATTTGCATATAACGTAAACTCGCCCGCGACGGCGGACCACAATACAATCCTTATGACGATTCTTTGCTGAACGTAGCGAACTAAGCACCTGCATTTTATAGCCCTCTCTGATTACTTGAAGAAGTTGCCAAAGCGCTGCTGGAAGCGCGCTGTGCTGCCTTCTTTGGAATATTCTTTTTGCTTCCCGGTATAATAGGGATGCGATGCCGAAGAAACGTCAATGGTGACGTAAGGGTAGCTGGCCCCCTCCAATTCAATGGTTCGATCGGTTTTAATCGTTGATCCCGTCTTGTAATAAACATCCGCGCTGGTGTCATGAAATACCACCGTGCGATAGTCAGGATGGATACCTGCTTTCATAGTTGCCTCATTTGTTATGTTATAACATATCTATTATGTTGCGCTTTTTTGACATCAGGATCAACCATTATGTTGTTGCAAGGTTGCAGCATTCTCTAAGTCACTATAGAGGTGGATAACGATGCAAATGGCCCTGTGCTCGTTTGATAAGAATGAGCTGAGAGGAAGGGCAGGAAAGTAAAAAAGGCCGCTAGGCGGCCTTTTAGGGGATATATCGATGGATGTTCAGCCTTAGTGTGCTGTTGTGTCGTCTACTTTTTTGCCAAAACGGCGGCGGACAACAACAAAGAACACCGGAACGAAGAAGATAGCCAGCACGGTTGCTGTAATCATCCCGCCCATTACGCCAGTACCAACAGCGTTCTGTGCACCGGAGCCTGCACCACTACTGATAACCAGCGGCATGACACCGAGGATAAAGGCAAGTGATGTCATCAGGATTGGACGCAAACGCATACGAACGGCATCAAGCGTTGCTTCAATCAGTCCTTTCCCTTCTTTCTCCATCAGATCTTTAGCAAATTCGACAATCAATATGGCGTTCTTCGCCGATAGCCCTATGGTTGTCAGCAGGCCCACCTTAAAGTAAACGTCGTTTTCAAGACCTGTCATATTCGCTGCAATTAACGCACCGATGATCCCCAATGGAACAACCAGCATGACGGAGAACGGTATTGACCAACTCTCATAAAGCGCTGCCAGACACAGGAACACGACAATCAGTGAAATGGCATAGATTGCAGGTGCCTGGTTGCCAGATAACCGCTCTTGATAGGACATACCCGTCCATTCGTAGCCGATACCTTGCGGTAATTGGGTCACGAAATTTTCCATCAATGCCATGGCTTCACCGGTACTCTTACCTGGCGCGGCTTGACCTTGGATCTGCATGGATGGTTGGCCGTTATAACGTTCCAGACGCGGTGAACCATATTCCCAGTGGCTCTGCGTGAATGCAGAGAATGGCACCATTTGTCCGTTGCTACCGCGGATGTACCAGTTTTTGATGTCATCTGGCAACATACGGAAAGGTGCATCGGCCTGAACGTAAACTTTCTTCACACGACCGCGATCGATAAAGTCATTTACATAAGAACCACCCAGCGTGGTTGCCAATGTTGAACTGATATCCGACAGTGACACACCAAGCGCCTGTGCTTTTTCCTGATCGATATCGAGACGGAACTGCGGTGTATCTTCCATCCCGTTAGGACGAACTTGCACCAGCGTATCAGGATGTTGTGCCGCCATGCCTAGCAGTTGGTTACGTGCTTCCGTCAGTTTTGCATGCCCAAGGTTAGCCTGGTCAATTAACTGGAAGTCGAAACCTGTTGCGGTACCCAGTTCGATAATCGCAGGAAGGTTGACTGCGAAAACCATCGCTTCTTTATACTGGCTAAAGGCCGCGTTTGCTCGGCCTGCAATCGCCATAACTTTATTTTCTGCGCCGCTTCGTTCACTCCAGTCACTCAGGCTGGCGAAGGCCAGACCGACATTCTGCCCACGGCCAGAGAATCCGAAGCCCGACACCGTAAATACAGATTTAACGTTACTTTTCTCATTCTCGAGATAGTAGTTTGTCATTCTGTCCATGATTTTCTGCGTATTTTCCTGCGTTGCCCCTGAAGGCAACTGAACGATGTTCAGGAGAACACCCTGATCTTCGTCTGGCAGGAAGGACGTCGGCAAGCGTAAGAACAGAAATGCCAGACCGACAACAATCAGCAGATAGATGACCAGATAACGGCCCGTGCTGCGCAGAATATTTGCCACACTATCGGTGTAGTGATGCGTGCTTTTCTCGAACAGTCTGTTGAACCAGCCGAAGAAGCCTTTCTTCTCACCGTGATCGCCTTTGGCGATTGGTTTTAGCAGCGTTGCGCAAAGCGCGGGTGTCAAAATCAATGCGACCAGAACCGACAGCACCATCGCAGACACGATTGTGATGGAGAACTGGCGGTAGATTGCCCCTGTGGAGCCACCGGTAAACGCCATCGGGACGAATACCGCGGACAGAACCAGCGCAATACCGACCAACGCACCTTGGATCTGCTCCATGGATCGTTTGGTTGCTTCTTTAGGCGGTAGACCTTCTTCCGCCATGACACGTTCCACGTTTTCCACGACGACGATGGCGTCATCCACCAGAAGCCCGATGGCGAGAACCATCGCGAACATCGTCAGGGTGTTAATGGAATAACCAAACGCGGAGAGGACCGCAAACGTCCCTAGCAAGACGACCGGCACCGCGATAGTGGGGATCAGCGTGGCACGGAAGTTCTGCAAGAACAGATACATCACCAGGAATACCAGTACGATAGCTTCCACCAGCGTTTTCACTACTTCGTTGATGGAGATCTTAACGAAGGGAGTTGTATCGTACGGGTAAACGACTTTCAGGCCAGCAGGGAAGAACTCTTCCGCCTTGGTCAATGCATTTTTTACTGCGGTTGCCGTATCCAGCGCGTTCGCACCGGTTGCCAGTTTGATACCGATACCGGCAGCGGGCTGACCATTGAAACGTGCAATCGTGTCATAGCCTTCTGCACCTAGCTCAACGCGAGCAACGTCTTTAAGGCGAACCTGAGACCCATCAGCGTTAACCTTCAGCAGGATTTTAGAAAACTCCTCGGCTGAATTAAGACGGGTCTGCGCAATGATAGAAGCGTTTAACTGTTGACCGGGAACCGGTGGCGCGCCACCCAACTGCCCAGCGGCGATTTGGTTGTTTTGCACTCGGATCGCTGCTGTAACATCGCCGGCTGTTAACTGGTAATTATTCAGTTTGTTCGGATCCAGCCAGATACGCATTGCGTACTGGGAACCAAACAGCTGCGCATCACCTACGCCAGATGTACGGCTGATTGGGTCTTTAACGTTAGCGGCCACGTAGTCAGCGATATCTTCCTGCGACATTTTGCCATCTTCACTGATGAAGGCGGCAACCATGAGGAAGCTGCTACTTGATTTCTGAACGTTAACCCCTTGCTGCTGTACTTCCTGCGGTAGCAGCGGCATGGCCAGTTGCAGTTTGTTCTGCACCTGAACTTGCGCGATGTCCGCGTCCGTACCTGCGTCAAAAGTCAGCGTAATCTGCACTGTACCTGAGGAGTCACTGCTTGATGACATGTACATCAGGTTATCGATACCGTTCATATTCTGTTCGATAACCTGCGTCACGGAATCTTGCAGCGTTGATGCATCGGCCCCTGGATAGTTTGCTGTTATTTCAATCGCGGGTGGTGCGATCGTTGGATACTGGGCAATCGGTAATTTAACAATTGCCAGCAACCCCGTCAGCATCACCATGATGGCGAGTACCCATGCAAAAATGGGTCGATCTATAAAAAACTTAGCCATGAATTATACCGGCTCCTGTTAGAACGTCTTAAGACTTCGCGGGTTCTGCTGACGCTTGCTGCGCCTGCTGATTTTCTTGAGCGACTTCTTTAGCTTTCACCTGCGCACCGGGTCTGATTTTTTGCAGACCAGTGACGATAACGCGATCGCCGGCTTTCAAGCCTTCGGTAACCAACCATTTGTCACCAACTGCCTTACTGGTTTTAAGCGTGCGAGGTTCCACTTTATCGCCTTCTCCAACCACCATCGCCGTAGCCTGACCACGTGGATCGCGGGTGACACCCTGCTGCGGAACTAACAAGGCTGTTGGGTTAACGCCAGAATCGAGACGCGCGCGTACAAACATTCCGGGGAGGAGGTTGTGCTGTGGATTAGGGAAAATGGCACGCAGCGTAATGGAACCGGTGGTTTCATCTACCGTGACATCGGAGAATTCTAATGTACCTGCCTCAGTATATTCAGTACCGTTTTCCAGCAGCAGGCGGACATTGGCTTTGCCTTCACTTTGTTTCAGCGTGCCGTTTTCCAGTTCTTTCTTCAATTGCAGGAAGTCGTTACTGGACTGCGTGACGTCAACATAAATCGGATCAAGTTGTTGAACGGTCGTTAATGCTGTTGCTTGCCCGGTTGCGACTAATGCGCCTTCCGTTACCGTTGATTTACCTACACGGCCTTCGATTGGCGAATTAACTTTGGTGTAAGCCAGATTGATTTGTGCGGTGTCCACTGCTGCTTTGGCAGCCTGAACGGCAGCATCAGCCTGACGAGAAGTCGCGACAGCCTGATCGTAATCCTGCTTGCTGACGTAGTTGGTGCCCAGCAGCGGCTTATAGCGATTAACGGTCAAACGGGCAATTTCTGCCTGAGCCTGAGCCTGAGCGAGTGAGCCTTTGGCGCTGTTGTAGCTTGCCTGATAGGTCGCAGGATCGATCTGATACAGCGATGCGCCAGCTTTAACGTCAGATCCTTCAACGAAGTTGCGTTTGAGGATAATGCCGCCAACCTGTGGGCGAACCTCAGCAATGCGGTAAGCACTTGTGCGGCCCGGCA
The DNA here is from genome assembly GCF_032905925.1 of Pectobacterium sp. HCp5_1. Lineage (NCBI taxonomy): Bacteria > Pseudomonadati > Pseudomonadota > Gammaproteobacteria > Enterobacterales > Pectobacteriaceae > Pectobacterium > Pectobacterium sp. HCp5_1. The sequence goes on along the minus strand of NZ_JAUMIO010000005.1, from coordinate 186,816 downwards.
GTTCGGTCATGACATTCAGTGCTTCCGTTTTCAACGTAACAATACCCACTTCAGGCATTTGCTGCTGTGCGCCGCCTTGCTGATTATTGCCGCTATCACATCCTGCGAGCATTAAGCCGCCGGAAAGCATCAGAACTGCCGCCAGAGGCGTTAGCCCTCTGTTTTTGTTCATAGATAAACCTCAAGTGTCCGATTTGAAATTGACCAATGGATCACAAGCTCAAAAACCCATTGCTGCTATAGTCTTATGTTCATGCTATGTTACATACATACTTGAATGTATGTAAATCTCACTTTCCTTCAAATACAGCGATATGGCACGAAAAACCAAATTATCATGGCACGAAAAACCAAAAAACAGGCTCAGGAAACCCGGCAACAGATACTGGATACTGCGTTAAGAGTGTTCTCTGAGCATGGTGTGTCTGCGACTTCATTGTCTGACATTGCGACTGCTGCTGGTGTGACCCGCGGTGCTATTTATTGGCATTTTAAGAACAAAGCCGAAATCTTTGATGAGATCTGGGCGTTAGCAGAATCAAAGATCAGTGAGTTTGAAATAGAGTATCAGACAAAATTTCCTGATAATCCACTCCGTGTGATGCGTGAATTATTGATTTATATGCTGCGTTTAACAGTTAGTGATACGCACTGGCGTTCCATTATGGAAATCGCTTTTCACAAATGTGAGTTTGTCGGTGAAATGTTGCAATCGTACAACGCGCGCAAAGAGCTCTATCTTTCCTGCTATGTCGATATTGAAGAAAATCTGATTGAGTGCATCCGCCTAGGCATGTTGCCGACGGATATTCATTCTCGTCGTGCGGCAATTGCGCTGCGTGCCTATTTTTCTGGTGTGATGGAGAACTGGCTATTTATGCCGGAAAGTTTCGATCTCGATCAGGAAGCCCCGTCGCTGGTGGATGCCTTTATCGATATGTTGCATTTTAGCCCGGCGCTACGTAAAGCCGCTGGGTAAGCTATTGAACGACGGCGCTAGCACCCGTTGCCTCTACGTGCTGAGTTATCTTTGCTTTAGGTAGAGGATTTAGCGCCACCTTCTTCTTGTGATAGCTTCTTTTCAAAATCGGTGCGCACAATCTCTAATGCGGCCAGCACGATACGCGGTTCGATCTGGTTTTCTTCCAGTAGCATAATCAAATCGACCGCCAGCTTGACGTCGGGTGGGGCGTTTTCAAGTGACATAAATCCGTTCCTCTTTTTCCTCGGCGTAGCCGCCGCGCTATAGTCCTTGTTCCCGGCGTTCTATCTGACGCTCCAGACGCGACAGCGCCTGACGGCAGCGTGACAGCCGTCCTTCCAGCGCCGCCAGCTCTTTCTGTAATCGTTGTTGTTCGCTGAAGAGCGTCTGCGTGGTGAGCAGGCTTTCTCTATCCTGAATCATGGAAAGTAAACGGCGTTCATAATCCTGATGTTCCGCCAGTTTGTGATACACATCTTCCGGCTGTGGAGCGGCATTTTTCTCCTGCCTGCGTAATGACTGCGTTGCCAGCTCACGCTGCAAGGCGGCTATCTGGCTGACTAGCTTTTCAGCCAGAAATGCCACGCGATCGGTGCGCTGTTCTGCAACTAACTGCTTTATCGCCTGTAGGTTTTGTTCAACTTCGGCGCGATAGTCACGTAGCCGGGTGCCGTAGCTGCTAAAAAGCTGACGATCAAAGCGCGATTGTGGCACGGCTTTATCCGCCAGCGGTTCAAGCTCTTTCGCCAGCGTGTTAATTTGTTGTTCAAGTGCCTGCAGCAATCGATGCGTGTTCACTTTTTTCCCTTACGGTAAGGCTGATGATTCAGCGAGTCGGCGCGTGGTAGATCGGCAGAGTGAGTCTGTGTCGCTTTAATACACTGCATGAGGATATCTTAACTAATTCATCGGGCAAGGTGGTGATAAAGTGTGATGGATATTGTCGTAGACAAAGCTTATTGAGTAGACAACGCATAGTGGTCGTGAACAAAGTATAAAGGTGAATATGTATCGCGTGTTGCTGATGATAGTGGGGTGGGTTTCCGTTGTGCTGGCAACGTTGGGCGTCGTGTTGCCTTTATTACCGACAACGCCTTTCTTGCTACTGGCCGCCTGGTGTTTTGCCCGCTCGTCCCCGCGTTTCCATGACTGGCTGCTGTACCGCTCCTGGTTTGGCAGCTATCTGCGCCATTGGCAGCAATATCGGGCGTTGCCGCCGGGGGCAAAATGGAAGGCAGTCACCATGATTCTGTTAACGTTCGCGCTGTCGCTCTGGCTGGTTAAGCTCGTCTGGGTCAGGATTTTGTTGTTGGTCATTTTGGCTATTTTGCTGACCTTCATGCTTCGTTTACCCGTGATTGATCCAGAACAACAAACGCAGGGCGCAGATCCGAAAAGATAGCGTAAGCGGCGACCTCTGTGACGGGAATACAAAAAATATGCACCCAGAGTGCGGATAGTTGCATTTGCCCGTCACTTTGACTAAATTTGACCGTTTTCGTGCGCGGGTCGCCATTTTCCTCTTTGTCATAATGCCTCTTCATCACCTCATGCGATGATGAAAGCCTTGTGGTGACCGGCATTTGTATGTTCAGAACGTTTTATCAGGCACAACTATGATGACCGTAACAGCGCAGCAGCAGGCAGAATTAATTAAAAACAGTATCAAAAGCATCCCCGATTATCCGAAGCCGGGCATACTGTTCCGTGATGTCACCAGCCTGCTGGAAGATCCTGTGGCCTATGCAGCCAGTATTGAGATGCTGGCAAACCGTTACCGCAACACTGGTGTGACGAAGGTTGTTGGTACGGAAGCGCGTGGTTTCCTGTTTGGCGCTCCGGTTGCGTTGGCGCTGGGCGTGGGTTTTGTTCCCGTGCGTAAACCGGGCAAGCTGCCACGCCCGACTATCAGTGAAAGCTATGAACTGGAATACGGTTCAGATACGCTGGAAATTCATGCAGATGCGATCTCCGCTGGCGACAACGTGCTGGTGATCGACGATCTGTTGGCAACTGGCGGTACGCTTGAGGCCACGGTGAAATTGATCCGTCGTCTGGGTGGTTCGGTCAATGATGCCGCGTTTATCATCAATTTGTTCGATCTGGGCGGCGAGCAGCGTCTGACCGAGATGGGCGTCACCTGCTATAGCCTGGTTGACTTCCCCGGACATTAATCATAACAGTCTCGCCGATAGCGGCGTGGCTGTGTTAGCATGATCGCCTCAATAACTCGACTGTTGCGGTATTGATGAGCTATCAGGTTCTTGCCCGTAAGTGGCGTCCCCAAACCTTTACCCATGTTGTCGGTCAGGAACATGTCCTGACCGCGTTGGCTAACGGCCTTTCCCTAGGCAGAATTCATCACGCGTATTTGTTTTCCGGCACCCGCGGTGTTGGGAAGACGTCGATTGCCCGTTTGTTGGCAAAAGGGCTGAATTGCGAACAGGGCGTGACGGCAACACCCTGTGGTCAGTGTGATAACTGCCGCGAAATCGAGCAGGGCCGCTTTGTCGATTTGATCGAAATCGATGCCGCGTCTCGCACGAAAGTCGAGGACACGCGCGATCTGCTGGATAATGTGCAGTACGCTCCTGCGCGTGGGCGATTCAAGGTGTATTTGATCGACGAAGTACACATGCTATCGCGCCACAGCTTTAATGCGCTGCTGAAAACGTTGGAAGAGCCGCCTCCGCACGTCAAATTCCTGCTGGCGACCACCGATCCGCAAAAACTGCCGGTGACCATTCTGTCGCGCTGTCTGCAATTTCATCTCAAAGCGCTGGATGTCGAACAGATTCGCGCGCATCTGGAGCAGGTATTACAGGCAGAAAATCTCGTCAGTGAGCCGCGTGCGCTACAGCTTCTGGCACGTGCTGCCGATGGGAGCTTGCGCGATGCGCTGAGTCTGACCGATCAGGCCATTGCCATGGGGCAAGGTCAGGTTACGACCGCTTCCGTCAGCCAAATGCTAGGTACGCTGGACGATGAGCAGCCGTTGGCACTCATTGAAGCGCTGGCGAAAGGTGATGGCGCACAGGCCATGTCGCTCTTAGATCAGGTCGCGGCGCGGGGTGTGGACTGGGAATCGCTGTTGGTCGAAACCCAGACGCTGTTACACCGCATTGCGATGGTTCAACTATTGCCCGCTGCGCTGGGTGATGATTACGCTGCGGTTGAAGCCCGCATGCGAGAGCTGGCGCGTGCGCTGCCACCAGCGGACGTTCAGCTTTACTATCAGACGATGCTCATTGGTCGCAAAGAATTGCCTTTTGCGCCCGATCGTCGGATGGGCGTTGAAATGACGCTACTGAGAGCGCTGGCGTTTCATCCCAGTCAGATTATCGCTGAACCTGTGGCACCCGTAAGCGCGGCGCCTGCTCAGGTTGCGCGTGCGCCGTCTATTCAGCCTCTTGTACAGCAGCCCGGTACTAGAGCATCGGCGACGGTTCGTGCGCCAATTCAGCCAAGCAGTGAGCCGCATGAAAACGTGCAGCCGCCATCTTATTCTCCTGAACCACCGCTGGATGCCTCTGCGTATGCGCCGCCGTTAGGGGAAATGCCTGCTTCAGCGGGTTCTGCGGATCAATATGGTGAGAGCGAGCTGCCTGATGCGACTTCTCAGCTGTTACAAGCTCGCAGCCAGCTCCTGCGAAAACAGGGGAGTACGCCACCAAAAAAGGCTGATCCGGCAGCGTCTGACAACACGCGGCCGGCAACCTCAGCGCTGGAGCGATTAGCTTCTGTGACTGAGCGCAGCATTCAACGGCAAAACGCGAAAACATCTCCCTCCGAGCCCAAAAAGCCGGAAGCGTATCGTTGGCGGGCGCAGAATAAAGTCGAAGAAGAGAAGGTCGACGTCGCAACGCCAAAAGCGCTGCGTTCGGCATTAGAACACGAAAAAACGCCGGAGCTGGCAGCACGGCTGGCGGAAGAGTCACTGGAACGAGATGCCTGGGCGGCGGAAATCCATCGCCTGACGCTGCCAAAGCTGGTACAACAGCTGGCACTCAATGCGTTTAAAGAGAGCGAAGAGGCGGGCAAAGTCCATTTGCATCTGCGTTCATCCCAACGGCATTTGAATTCGCCTGCGGCACAAAAGACGCTGGCGGACGCATTGACGGCTCACTACGGGCATCCTATAGAATTACTGATTACTGAAGACGACAATCCGGCGGTGCGGACGCCGCTGGAGTGGCGTCAGGCCATCTATGAAGAGAAGCTGGCGCAGGCGCGTCAGTCCATTTTGGCCGATACAACGATTCAAACGCTGCGGCGTTTCTTTGATGCGGAACTGGACGAAGAAAGTATCCGCCCTGTTTAACCGCTGCGAGTACGCAGCCCGACGTGATAGAGAGAAAACTATGTTTGGTAAAGGTGGAATTGGCAACCTGATGAAGCAAGCCCAGCAGATGCAGGAAAAAATGCAGCAGATGCAGGAAGAAGTGGCGAATCTGGAAGTCACGGGCGAATCGGGTGCAGGTCTGGTGAAAATTACAATCAACGGTGCGCATAACTGCCGCCGTGTTGAGATCGATCCAAGCCTGATGGAAGACGATAAAGAGATGCTGGAAGATCTGATCGCTGCAGCGTTCAACGATGCCGCTCGTCGTATCGCGGAAACGCAGAAAGAGAAAATGGCAGCGGTTTCCAGCGGTATGCAACTGCCGCCGGGCTTCAAGATGCCGTTCTGATGCAGACCAGTCCGCTTCTTGAGTCATTGATGGAAGCGCTGCGCTGCCTGCCGGGCGTTGGGCCCAAGTCGGCGCAGCGCATGGCGTTTCAACTGCTGCAACGTAACCGCAGTGGCGGTATGCGTCTGGCGCAGGCGTTGACGCGGGCGATGTCCGAAATCGGTCACTGTAGCGATTGTCGGACATTCACCGAGCAGGACGTTTGTGCGATTTGCTCGAATCCGCGCCGTCAGCAAAACGGACAGATTTGCGTGGTAGAAAGCCCGGCTGATATTCACGCCATTGAACAGACGGGGCAGTTTGCTGGTCGGTACTTTGTACTGATGGGGCATTTGTCGCCGCTGGATGGCATTGGCCCGGACGATATCGGTTTGGGGCGGCTGGAAGAGCGCCTGCAGGTGGAGTCGATAAGCGAAGTGATTCTGGCGACTAACCCGACGGTAGAAGGCGATGCGACGGCAAACTATATCGCTGAACTGTGCGCACAACACGGCGTGATGGCCAGCCGCATTGCACACGGTGTTCCCGTTGGCGGTGAGCTGGAAATGGTCGATGGCACCACACTTTCCCATTCGCTTGCAGGTCGTCAGCCTTTCCGGTTTTAATCTGTCGGCTGCCAGTATCATTATCTGGCAGCCGCAGTCTTGTTTTCCTCTTTCCTCTCACCGTTTTCTTTTTTCGCTGAAATTTACCCCTTGAAATCACCTTGGTTTATCCCCACTTGCTACTTATCGTCAGTTTAATCAGCCTGAATAATATTAGGATTGAGGTAAGCAACAATGAGTATGAAAGGCCAAGAAACTCGCGGGTTCCAGTCCGAAGTTAAGCAACTCCTGCATTTGATGATCCATTCGCTCTATTCCAACAAAGAAATCTTTCTGCGTGAATTGATCTCCAACGCCTCCGATGCCGCAGACAAATTACGTTTTCGTGCGCTGTCCGCACCTGAACTGTATGCGGGCGATGGCGACCTGCGCGTGCGGGTGTCTACGGATAAAGAAAAACGTACACTGACGATTTCTGACAACGGTATCGGCATGAGCCGTGACGAAGTTATTGATAATCTGGGTACGATTGCGAAATCCGGCACCAAGGCTTTTCTGGAATCTATGGGGTCCGATCAGGTTAAAGATAGCCAACTGATTGGCCAGTTCGGCGTGGGTTTCTACTCCGCCTTCATCGTGGCGGATAAAGTGACTGTGCGTACCCGTGCCGCGGGTGCGAATGCCGATCAGGGCGTGTACTGGGAATCTGCCGGCGAAGGTGACTACACCATCGCTGACATTACCAAAGACGATCGCGGTACGGAAATTACTCTGCATCTGCGTGAAGGTGAAGACGAGTTCCTGGATGACTGGCGTGTGCGCTCTGTCATCAGTAAATATTCCGACCATATCGCGTTGCCAGTAGAAATTGAAGCCCAGACGGAAAGCGAAGAAGAAGGCGGTGAGTCCACCGTTAGCTGGGAAAAAATTAACAAGGCACAGGCCCTGTGGACGCGCAGCAAATCAGAAGTCAGCGATGAAGAGTACAACGAGTTTTATAAACATATCTCCCACGACTTTACCGATCCGCTGAGCTGGAGCCACAACCGTGTGGAAGGTAAGCAGGAATACACCAGCCTGCTGTACATCCCAGCGCGTGCGCCGTGGGATATGTGGAACCGCGATCATAAACATGGCTTGAAACTGTACGTTCAGCGCGTCTTTATTATGGATGATGCCGAGCAGTTCATGCCGAACTACCTGCGTTTTGTGCGTGGCCTGATTGATTCCAACGATCTGCCGTTGAACGTTTCCCGTGAGATTTTGCAGGACAGCCGTGTGACGCAGAACCTGCGTAATGCACTGACTAAACGCGTGCTGCAAATGCTGGATAAACTGGCGAAAGACGACGCGGAAAAATACCAGACGTTCTGGCAACAGTTTGGTCTGGTGCTGAAAGAAGGCCCGGCGGAAGACGGCAGCAACCGCGAAGCGATCGCGAAACTGCTGCGCTTTGCCACCACGCAATCCGACAGCTCCGCACAGACGGTATCGCTGGAAGACTACGTTAGCCGGATGGTGGAAGGTCAGGACAAGATCTACTACATCACCGCAGACAGCTATGCGGCGGCAAAGAGCAGCCCACATCTGGAGCTGTTCCGTAAGAAAGGCATTGAGGTATTGCTGTTGTCCGAGCGTATTGACGAGTGGATGATGAGCTACCTGACCGAATTCGACGGTAAATCCTTCCAGTCAGTCAGCAAAGCGGATGATACGCTGGATAAACTGGCTGATGAAGAAAACGATGCGCAGAAAGAAGCACAGAAAGCGCTGGAGCCGTTTGTTGAGCGTGTGAAAACCCTGCTGGGTGAGCGCGTTAAAGATGTGCGTTTCACCTACCGTTTGACCGATACGCCTGCGATTGTCGTAACGGATGCGGACGAGATGAGTACGCAGATGGCGAAATTGTTCGCAGCGGCGGGCCAGCAAGCACCGGAAGTGAAGTACATTTTTGAACTGAACCCGGAGCACGCGCTCATTAAACGTGCGGCGGACGTTTCTGATGAGGCGGAGTTTGGCGAGTGGGTCGAGCTGCTGCTGGATCAGGCTCTGCTCGCCGAACGCGGTACGCTGGACGATCCGAACCTGTTCATCCGCCGTATGAATCAGCTGTTAAGTGCCTGATAGTGATACCCTCCAGACCCCGGTGTTAACCGGGGTCTTCCCCCTGATTTTACGTTTCCTTCCGTTATTGGGCGTTTCTTCGTCTACACTGAATGGCAACATTGGGCAGACGGCAAACCGTATTTTTAGGTATCTTGCTTTTTTTCATCTGCCTGCGCGTTGCTGAAGCGAGCCCGTTCCTTGAGCATAAGCGTCTGGAATGGTATGGTTTAGCGTTTTTCAAATTTATTTTATAAATATTACATAGCAAGGGGATTTACGCGATGCGTATTATTCTGCTGGGCGCTCCGGGCGCAGGCAAAGGTACTCAGGCTCAATTCATCATGGAGAAATACGGTATTCCGCAGATTTCCACGGGTGACATGCTGCGTGCAGCGGTAAAAGCGGGTACTGAATTGGGCAAGCAGGCTAAAGAAATCATGGACGCAGGTAAACTGGTCACTGATGAACTGGTCATTGCTCTGGTTAAAGAGCGCATCGCCCAGGAGGATTGCCGTAACGGTTTTCTGCTGGATGGTTTCCCACGCACCATTCCACAAGCTGATGCGATGAAAGATGCAGGCATCAATGTGGACTACGTTATCGAATTTGCAGTTCCTGACGAACTGATCATCGATCGTATCATTGGCCGTCGCGTTCATGCGGCGTCCGGTCGTGTCTATCATGTAAAATTCAATCCGCCTAAAGTTGAAGGCAAAGACGACGTGACGGGCGAAGATCTGACTATTCGTAAAGACGATCAGGAAGATACTGTACGTAAACGTCTGGTTGAGTACCATCAGCAGACTGCCCCACTGGTTTCCTACTACCAGAAAGAAGCGGAAGCAGGCAACACGCGCTATTTCAAAGTGGAAGGCACGCGTAAAGTGGAAGAAGTTCGCGCAGAACTGGAAACCATTCTGGGCTAATTTTTCTACACGAATCATACCCAAACATCTGAATGCCAGACGATCGTCTGGCATTTTTTCGTTCTGAAATCCTCGTTTGCTTTGTTTCCTCTATTGATAGCATCGGCGTTATCCCTGCTATCTACCCGTATTTGTTTAGCTTTTTTTCGCTACAATATACCCGTCATACTTCAAGCTGCATGTTCGTTGGCTTCCCTTGCTCACCCCAGTCACTTACTTGAGTAAGCTCCTGGGGATTCGTGCGGTTGCCGCCTGCCTGCAACTCGAATTATTTAGAGTATGGGAATTTGATGTTACGCACTGGCGGGCTGAGAGAAAGCCTGCTTCTCCATAAAAGGAAGACGGCGATGAAACAAGAGAAATACGGCGTGCTGATGGTGAACTTAGGGACGCCCGATGCCCCGACGCCGCAGGCGGTAAGGCGTTATCTGGCGGAGTTTCTAAGCGACCGACGTGTAGTGGATACGCCGCGTCTACTATGGTGGCCGCTACTGCGCGGCATCATCCTGCCGACCCGCTCACCGCGAGTGGCGAAGCTCTATCAGTCGGTCTGGATGGAAGGGGGATCGCCGCTGTTGGTGATTAGCCGTCGGCAGCAGCAGGCACTGGCTGCGCGCATGCCGGAAACGCCCGTTGAGCTGGGGATGAGCTATGGTTCACCCAGTCTGCGTTCGGCGCTGGATAAGTTACTGGCGCAGGGTGTCACGCAGTTGGTTGTCTTGCCGATGTATCCGCAGTATTCCTGCTCAACAACTGCAGCCGTGTGGGATGGGTTAGCCGCGCAGCTGCGTGATAATCGTCAACTGCCTGCAATTCGCTTTATCCGTGATTATGCCGAACATCCTGCTTATATTGCGGCGTTGAAGCACCGTGTTGAGCAGTCTTTTGCTGAACACGGCGAACCCGACAGATTAGTGATCTCCTATCACGGCATCCCCGTGCGGTATGCCAATGAAGGGGATGACTATCCACAACGCTGTCGGGCGACTACAGAGGCACTGATTGCCGCGCTGGGGCTGCCGGAAGGCAAAATAATGATGACCTTCCAGTCGCGTTTTGGCCGTGAACCCTGGCTGACACCCTATACGGATGAAACCATGCAGGGGCTGCCCGCGCAGGGAATCAAACACATTCAGATTATGTGTCCCGGTTTTGCCGCGGACTGTCTGGAAACGTTGGAAGAGATTCAGGAACAGAACCGTGAGATCTTCCTGCATGCAGGCGGAGAGGCTTTCCACTATATTCCTGCGCTTAATGACGATCCGCTGCACATCGATCTGCTGGAACAGTTAGTGAGTAAAGCAGAGTAGGGACGAGGTTGCCTTGTCTGGCGATGTTTGAAGGCATGGCGCACAGCGTAAAAAAATGGCGGGCTTATATTTGCCCGCCATTTTTGTCTCTAACGTGTAGCTATTTAGATAGGGCACGCCTGAGGTGCAGGAGGGATCTCATCCAGCTTCAGCAGCGTGATCATGCTGTTGGCGATTTCCCGCTCACCCATTACCACTTCGTTGGCACCGTGCTCGGTAATGTAGCTGACTTCATCGTCATAGTGCGCGCGGGCGATAATCTCCAGATCGGCGCGTTTCTCACGGGCTGCCGCGACAATTTCCCCCGCCTCATAGCCGTTCGGAATGGTCAGCAATAGCCAACGGGCGCAGTCCAGACGCGCAATATCCATGATCTCTGGCTTGGTCGCATTGCCCAATACGGCTTTAATTCCCTGTTCACGTAGTGCATCAACACGCGTACGTGAATTCTCAATCACAACGATGGGAATCCCAGCCTGATGCAGTTTGGCACCAATCAGGCTACCAACACGGCCATAGCCAACCAGCAGCGCATGGTTGCACATATCGACAGGAATCTGTTTCTCTTCCTCAATGGCTTCTTCTACGATCTGCTCTTCGATGGTTTCATGCTTCGCCAGATAGCGCTCAAGCAGCGTAAACAGCAGCGGGTTTATCATGATGGAGAGAATGGCCCCGGCCAGCACCAGATTCCGCCCTTCTTCGGACAGCAGCCCCAACACAATGCCGAGCCCAGCCAAAATAAAGGCAAATTCACCGATCTGCGCCAGACTGGCGGAAATCGTTAATGCTGTTCGTTTGGAGTGACCAAAGAGTCGAACCAGCACGAAGGCGGCGGCTGACTTACCGAACACGATAATCGCCAGCGTGATCAGCACGGAAATCGGGTCGTTCAGCAGGATCATCGGATCAAACAGCATACCGACGGAAACGAAGAACAGTACGGCGAAGGCATCGCGCAGCGGCAGTGTATCGTGCGCCGCACGCTGGCTGAGTTCAGATTCGTTCAATACCACACCGGCGAAGAATGCGCCCAGTGCAAAGGAGACATCAAACAGTTTCACCGCGCCAAAGGCGATGCCGAGTGCCATAGCTAACACCGCCAGCGTGAAAAGCTCGCGTGAGCCGGTGCTGGCGCTTTTTGCTAATACCCACGGTACCAGACGGCGACCAACGACAATCATCAGGGTAATAAACGCAATCACTTTACCGATAGTCCAGGCTAAATCGGTCAGCAGTTTGCTGGTGTCGGCATGCTCAGCGCCGATCATGTCGCCGAAGGCCGGTAGCAGAACCAGCGTAAGAACCATCGCCAGATCTTCTACAATTAGCCAGCCGATGGCGATTTGGCCACGCTGGCTATCAATAAGCTGTCGTTCTTCCAACGCGCGTAGTAGCACTACGGTACTGGCGGTTGAGAGGCAAAGGCCGAAAACCAGGCCGCTCGCCAGGCTCCAACCCAGCATGGTGGATAACCCCATTCCAAGTAGCGTTGCCACGGCAATCTGGGCTATCGCACCGGGAATGGCGATGGACTTTACCGCCATGAGATCTTTCAGCGAGAAGTGCAGACCAACGCCAAACATCAGCAGGATAACACCAAGTTCAGCGAGTTCTGATGCCAGTGAGGCATCGGCGACAAAGCCGGGGGTAAAAGGACCGACAAGAACACCTGCGGCAAGGTACCCAACAAGGGGAGAGATACGCAGGCGGTGCGCCAGAATACCAAGGAGGAAGGCAAGAACCAGCCCCCCAGCGATAGTAGAAATTAGCGGTGTTGCAGCATGCATCCCAACTCCTTGTGCCATAGGTGAAACGTCATTGAGCGGATTTACCCTTCTTGCCTTGAAGTTACAGCGTGGTTAGCAGCGCTTACGTACCCTTATTACTTTTATTATGTACCGAAAAGCGTATTGGGATTCGTTCGTTTGCTGTCTGGCTGCAACGCCAATTGTTCTGGGCATACACAAATTCTATTGCATATAGCGAAATGTTGCTTGGATAAAAGTGGTATTTTATGAAAAATATCGGTTTCTCCAGTTAAAGATAGTGTAACACAGATTTAAGGAGGGTTTCTCGCGATAAGCATTGATAAACATGCGTAATTATTCTGATAGCGTGATGTTATTGGCAGTAATGCCTTACTGCTTTCCTGTGTATTCAGCGGAATAATTTTATCCACCGGCGTAAAACGCCGGAAAACAGAGGATAAACGGTGTGATGCTGGATTATTCCGATGAAGCATTCATATTAGCAAGAGTTCGTGACGGCGTGACGACAGTGCCAAGCCAGCGTGATATCACTCTCTCTGCTATACCTCATCTGATTTTGTCGGCTATCGCACATTGCTGGCGGACAGCGTGAATACGCCTCGCGCATTGTTCATCTTGCTGTGCTAATTTGTGTGGTGAATTTCTCAGTGGTTCCACTGGGTCTTTAAAATAAACGGAGATTTATCATGCGCTTTTCAATAAAAGCTCTGGGATGTGCGATGGCGGTATCGCTCGCGCTAACACCTGTAATGTCAATGGCTTGGGAAAAAGACAAAACATACGCCATCACTATTTTGCATACTAATGACCATCACGGCCACTTCTGGCATAACGATCACGGTGAATATGGATTGGCCGCACAAAAAACGCTGGTTGATCAGATCCGTCAGGAAGTGGCGAGTAAAGGTGGCAGCGTACTGCTGCTTTCCGGTGGTGATATTAATACCGGTGTGCCTGAGTCTGATTTGCAGGATGCCGAGCCAGATTTCCGCGGTATGAACATGGTCGGCTATGATGCAATGGCACTCGGCAACCACGAATTCGATAATCCGCTGTCTGTCCTGCGTCAGCAGGAGAAATGGGCGAAATTCCCGCTGTTATCGGCCAATATCTACCAAAAAAGCACCAGTCAGCGCTTATTTAAGCCTTATGCCCTGTTCGACAAGCAAGGTGTGAAAATCGCGGTTATCGGCCTGACAACGGACGATACGGCCAAATTAGGCAATCCTGAGTATTTTACCGATATCGAATTCCGTAACCCTTCTACGGAAGCAAAGCAGGTTGTTGAGCAATTGCGTAAGAGCGAAAAGCCGGATGTGATTATTGCCGCGACGCACATGGGGCACTATGACGACGGTAATCACGGTTCTAATGCGCCGGGCGATGTGGAAATGGCGCGTAGCCTGCCTGCTGGTTATCTGGACATGATTGTCGGCGGTCACTCGCAGGATCCGGTCTGTATGGCGCAGGAAAATAAAAAGCAGGTGGATTATGTGCCGGGTACGCCTTGTGCTCCCGATCGTCAGAACGGCACCTGGATTGTTCAGGCGCATGAGTGGGGTAAATATGTCGGCCGTGCCGATTTCACATTCCGCAATGGTGAATTGAAACTTGAGCATTACCAGCTGATTCCGATCAACCTGAAGAAAAAGGTAGAGAAAGACGGCAAGACTGAGCGTGTTTTCTATACGCATGAAATCACGCAAGATCCTGACGTCATGAAAATGCTGACGCCGTTCCAGGAAAAAGGGCAGGCACAGTTGGGTATCAAGATCGGTAGCGTGAAAGGCAAGCTGGAAGGCGATCGCAATCAGGTGCGTTTCCGTCAGACCAATCTGGCGCATGTGCTGCTGTCTGCACAGCTTGAGCGTGCAGGGGCTGATTTTGCCATCATGAGCGGCGGCGGTGTACGCGATTCAATTGAATCCGGTGATATCACCTATAAAGATGTGCTGAAGGTTCAACCGTTTGCCAACACGCTGGTTTATGTGGATATGAAAGGCAGCGACGTCGAGAAGTACCTGGCTGTCGCGGCAAATAAAAAGGTGGATTCTGGAGCCTATGCGCAATTCCTTAACGTCAGCCTGACAGCAGACGGGCAGGGCGTGCAGAACGTGAAAATCAAAGGCGAGCCGTTGCAGGCAGATAAAGTTTACCGTATGGCAACGCTGAACTTTAATGCGATGGGTGGCGATGGTTATCCGCGCCTTGATAATCTGCCGAGCTATGTGAACACCGGTTTTGTCGACGCTGAAGTGCTGAAGCAGTACATCGAGAAGCATTCTCCGCTGGATGCGGAAGCCTATGCACCGAAAGGTGAGATCGTTTATAAGTCACAAATTAATTAACAAATAATGATGGCGGTTGTGTCTCTTCACTGATGACATAAACCGCCATTTTTTTCTCTCTGAGACATCGTAGAGATGTTTGACCTATCCGAACAGCTGTTGTGTCCATTTTTATCCGCAAGGTTCTATATAATGGCTACCGCTATTTCACCCTCTGAGTTTTTTTACTCGTTAGATAACTTAAAATAGGTATAAAAATTAGCTATATAAATACTAATTGGTTTTCTTGATGATAATTTTTTATTAATTACTTGTTATTATCCAAGCGTTCGTCTATCAATAATACAATGATTGTAGATAAACTCAGCATGATCTTTTTTATTTCATGTATTAAGTTTATGCGTGGGTTACGCTCGTGGGACTATTTTTTTCTTCTCGTATTCTATGGTGCTAATTTATTCATAATTAATGAATAATATTTTATGTGGGCATTTTTTATAATTAAATTAACATTTTCAATATGTTGATTTTGTGTGTCGTCCTTTGTCGGAGGTGATATGAAAATTTCTTACGGAATTATTATCATGATGAGCATGTTGTTGGTTGGGTGCGGAGTGTCAGAGCCATTAGGTATACATAGACAATTGCCACCTTCTTCAAAGGATGAAATAAATATACCAATGAACAAATCGTATGGTTCAGTTTATGTTGCTATTGAACCTCGATATTCACCGTGGTTTTCCCAAGATACACCTAATGGTGAGGTGAAATATTATTGGAGTCAATTAAATCATGATGAAAAAATAGTCATCTTCCGTTAGAACGATCTTTTGTATCGGTAATAAAAATTGACTCATCAGGGTCTGCTAAATTTTTACCTGCCAGCATTAGTAAAAGCACAGGTAATTATAAAATTACTTTGGATTATGGGAAGTTTCGTGATGATGTAATGGGAGACCCTAAAGTGGGAGTGCCTGTTAGGGTTGGGGTTGGAGTAAGGATTATTGTAGATATAACTACCGCAGAAACTGATTTGGATATTGGAAATCTATTTGCAGTCGCTATTGCAGCCAAGCAAGGTTATCTCAGAGGACAGATAGAAGTATTAAAGATAGGAATAGACTCACCTTCATTAAACTTGGTTTTACCTCCGCCAGCTGTAATCAGCGATACTTCAGTGCAGAATGCTCTTCAAGCTGCCGCATTAATAAGAGCTAAAATTTATGATAAAGATACAATCCTGACACCTCATATATTAGCTGCACAGGTTAATCCCTAATATCTGGTATCCGGTGGGTAATAGTTTTCATTTCACGCTCGCTTCGGTAAGTTTTTTCTTTGGTGCATTGTTTGATCGACGTGTCTCGGATTTAGCTACAGAAGCGGTGTGCGTGCTACAGTTCTACAGAAATTGTTATGTCTCTATACGGGATGATAACTGAGAAGCACTCCCCGCTGGATGCGGAAGCCTACGCGCCGAAAGGTGAGATTGTTTATAAGTAATTAATAATGGCGGTTTTTGTCTCTTCATTGATGACATAAACCGCCATTTTTTTGGGGTTATCCTGAGATAATCATGCCGCAGTTAAACCTTTAATTCCCAAAAGGGATTAAATCTAATTTGCTGATTTAATTGATTAAATAATCTTATGTTTAGTAAAGCGCTTTAAAATAACAGACCCGCCAAATACGCGATACTCCTGATGCACCCTCACTAACGGAGTAGTCGGTACTATGAAAAGCGTAAATATTGAAATCAATGTCTGTGGTCGCGCAGAAAAATCAACGTGTGCTGTTAATCCCCCAATTCAGATCAATCCTCACACCTGTTGCCAGGTGGATACGGATAATCAGTGCGAACTGCAACCTAGTGTTTCCGGTGTTGCCTCCGTATTCGGACGGACTGGCGTTGTCACTGCACAATCAGGCGACTATACGGCCGATCAGGTTACTGAAACTGCCACCAGAAAATTTGCCTCGCCGGATGAAAAAGCGGTCTGGAATGCAAAGCAGGATGAGTTAATTTCCGGTACCACTATCCGCACTGTCTTTGGCCAATCGCTGCTGGGCAGCGGTGATGTTTCACCTACGCCAGCGCAGATGGGTGTCGCGGCGGTTGGGCATACTCACACCACAGCGGAAATTACCGACTATACGCAAAAAACGAAGCAGCTTATCCATTCCTCGCTGGAAGCTGGGGCGGGTGTGACGCTGAGTTATAATCCGGTGAATGAGAAAACCATCATCAGTGCTGCTGGGGGTTCCGGCAGCGGCGGTTCGGGTTATATCGTTGCCGATCGTCAGGGCGCAACGGCAGGGGAAAACCACGCATTCAGCATTAGTCCACAAAATACATTTAATCTCGCAGCGTATGCGCTGAAAGAAGAAGCTGGGGCAGTGAATCAGACTTACGTTGTTGATGATTTCAATGCATCCAGTAAAGATAATTATGATGCAACAGATGATATTATTTTTGATGGGACTGTAAATTTATATCGTGGAGGAATTTATCAGTTAAATAGTGATGGTGAGTTTTATTCATCAGAGGTAATGGCGGACGGAAAGTCGCTGGTGCTACAGAGTTACACGCTGGATGGATCTGTCGTTCCAGCGATGTCGTCAAATATTGCACCGTCTGGTCAGATAATTTCGCAATCAAGCTCTTACAATGCTGCATTTATGGGGTGGAAGGCGTTCGATAATAATTATACTGGGGATATATCTCGGTGGTCTTCATTGAGATCCGCTCCGCAGTGGCTATCTGTTGCGTTTGATGTTGAAAAAACGATTGCTGATTACTCTATAACGCACAGAGATGCGACTAACCTTGGTGGTAATCCGACGGCTTGGATTTTCCAAGGATCAGCTGATGGTGTTACATGGGTTGATATTGACAGTCGAAAGGATGAAACGTTTTCTCCAAACATGGAGAAACGAATCACACTGACAAAACCAGTAACATACCGATATTATAGAGTATATGTAACGGCTGTTAGTAATGGGAATTTTGTTACTATTCAAGCGCTAAAACTATTTGAACCGAAAAGTAATATCTTAATCAGTTCACACGATGACTATTATACCTCTGCAAATGGAATCTTAAGCAGTGTACAAACTCCCATGTCTGCAATTGATATCGAAGATCTTGGTTTTTCTAATTCGGGAGTGATGTCTGAATCAATATTATCGTCGCTGTTGCCGATAAAAGTTGTATCAGGTGCGCAGAGTAATATCCGAACGATTTATACGCCTAAGTCGCAAATCATCATTCCTCATTCATTATTATCTGCTGCTGTCTCATGGTCAAAAATCAATGCCGCAACACTAACCGCAACGCAGACGGGCAACGGCAAGGTGCGTGTCGCTGTGACACGGGATTTAGTGAACTGGTATGTTTTACGGAACGGGGCGTGGGTTGATGTGGGTACGCTTTCAGCCGATACCGCAGGCGCAGAAGCACTGATTGCGGACGGTATGACGCCAGCCGAGCTCAGCGGTATTACGGCAGCACAGTGGGCACAGATGTTTGCATCCAATAATGGCGTGCCGGATTCTCTCGCGTTTGCATTTGCGCTTGATATCACTGATCCAGTCACCGACGTAGCGACCATTGATCAACTGGTGCTGAACGTCAACGACGCCTCAAGCTGGAAAGTGCAGTCGCCTGCGGAAGTGGAAATCCGCTGGCGTACTGACAGCGTGACATTCCGCACCGCGACGGCAGGTAATTACAAACTGGCGTATCAGATTCCGTAATTATCTTTCAGATTATATCGTTTGTATGGCCGTATATTTGCGGCCTTTTTTCATTCTGGATTTTATAGATAAATGAACAGTGAGTTAGTAAATCGCTTTAAAATAATACGCAGGTCAAATAAACGATACTCCTGATGCACCCTCACCAACGGAGTCATCAGCATAATGCAAAGCGTAAATATTGAAATTAATGTCTGTGACAGTACGGGTAAATCAACATGTACTGTTAATCCTCCTATTCAGCTTAATCCTCACTCTTGCTGCCATTCAGATAGTGGTGGCGGTCAGGAACCCGGAGTTTCTGGTGTTACCTCCGTATTCGGACGTACCGGTGTCGTAACCGCACAATCTGGCGACTATACCGCCGATCAGATCACCGAAACCGCCACCAGAAAATTTGCCTCACCGGATGAAAAAGCAATCTGGAATGCAAAGCAGGATGCATTAATTTCTGGCACCACTATCCGTACGCTCTTTGGCCAGTCGCTGCTGAGCAGCGGTGATATCTCACTGACGCCAGCGCAAATGGGCGTTGCGGCCGCAGATCACACGCACACCACAGCGGACATCACCGACTACACGCAAAAAACGAAGCAGCTTATCCATTCCTCGCTGGAAGCGGGGGCTGGCGTCACGCTGAGTTATAATCCGGTGAATGAGAAAACCATCATCAGTGCTGCTGGAGGTTCCGGCAGCGGCGGTTATGGCTATATCGTTGCCGAGCGTCAGGGATCAACGGCAGGGCAAAACCACGCATTTAGCATTAGTCCAAAAAATACATTTAATCTCGCGGCGTATGCGCTGAAAGAAGAAGCGGGGGCAGCAAATCAGACTTACGTTGTTGATGATTTCAATGCATCGAGTGAGCCGAATTACAATGCGACCAATGCGGTTATTTTTGATGGTATAGCCAGCCTTTATTCCGGTTCAATTTATCAATTAACACTGGATGGAAGTTTTTACTCTGCTGAAATAAAAACGGATGGAAAGGATATAAATATATCTCAGATTGCTGATTCTGATACCGTTATCCCGAAAATGACATCAAATATAGCGCCTTTAGGTTATATAGCCAGCGCATCCAATTTTGCTATATCGAATTCAACATATGCACCATGGGTTGCATTTGATGGCTCAAATAATATGGGTAGATTGCCGGATTGTTGGAGTACCGATGAATCATGGCAACCGGTTACCTCTAAACCTCATTGGTTACAAATAGAGTTACCTAATAAAACTGCTATCAGTCGATATCAGATTACAAACCGTTCTCAGAATCAATTAGGAGGGCCCAATTCATGGATATTACAGGGTAGTGATGATGGAACTGTCTGGATTGATTTGCATCAAGTCACAGATGATACGAATAACGAAGCCGGAGCCGTCAGGAATTTTAATATAGATGGTGTTGCCAGTTATTCAAAATATCGACTTCTGATTACGAAAAAAAATGGGGGTAAACCATTTTTAACTATTGCTGAGTTTAAATTGTTCCCACCTGGTAGTAAATTTGTTTTCTATGTGGATGGGAAATACTATGGTGTAACTGAAGGGAACCTTACCGAGATTAGCGGTGAGCTGAGTGCTGAGAAAATTAATCAGTACGGTATATTAAATTCGGGGGAGATTAATACAGGAATCACTCTTTTTTCTAAATCGGTAAAAATTGTTTCAGAACAGCCGATTAAAGTGAAAACTCGTTATACACCTTATACACAAATTGCTATTCAAAAATCACTGACGTCTGCCGTGTGGTCAAAAATCAATGCCGTAACACTAACCGCAACGCAGACGGGCAACGGCAAAGTACGTGTCGCTGTGACGCGGGACTTAGTGAACTGGCATGTCTTGCGGAACGGGGGGTGGGTTGATGTGGGTGCGCTGTCAGCCGATACCACAGGCGCAGAAGCACTGATTGCGGACGGTATGACGCCAGCCGAGCTCGGCGGTATTACGGCGGCACAGTGGGCACAGCTGTTTGCATCCAATAATGGCGTGCCGGACTCACTCGCATTTGCGTTCGCACTCGATATCACCGATCCGGTCACCGATGTGGCGACCATTGACCGACTGGTATTGAACGTCAACGATGCATCCAGTTGGAAGGTGCAATCTCCTGCGGAAGTGGAAATCCGCTGGCGCACGGACAGCGTGACATTCCGTACCGTAACGGCAGGCAATTACAAGCTGGCGTATCAGATTCCGTAATTATTTTTCAGATTATATCGTTTGGATGGCCGCATATTTGCGGCCTTTTTTCATTCTGGATTTTATATAAAAGGAAAAGATGGATTAGTAAAGTGCATTGAAATAATGCACTGTGAAAATAAGAGATACTCCTTATTCGTTTTATTAATGGAGTCATCAATACTATGAAAGATATCAATATTGAAATTAATGTTTGTGACAGTACAGGAAAATCAACCTGTACGGTTCATCCCCATACGTGCTGCCATTCAGACAATGGCGGCGGTCAGGAGCCTGGTGTTTCGGGCGTTGCTTCTGTATTCGGACGGACTGGCGTTGTCACTGCACAAGCGGGTGATTATACCGCCGATCAGATCACTGAAACCGCCACCAGAAAATTTGCTTCGCCGGATGAAAAGGCAGTCTGGAATGCGAAGCAGGATGCATTAATTTCTGGCACCACTATCCGCACGCTCTTCGGTCAGTCGCTGCTGGGCAGCGGTGATATCTCACTGACGCCAGCGCAAATGGGGGTTGCGGCCGCAGATCACACTCACACTACATCGGATATTACCGACTACACGCAAAAAACGAAGCAGCTTATCCATTCCTCGCTGGAAGCTGGGGCGGGTGTGACGCTGAGCTATAATCCGGTGAATGAGAAAACCATCATCAGTGCTGCTGGTGGTTCCGGCAGCGGCGGTTCGGGTTATATCGTTGCCGAGCGTCAGGGCGCAACGGCAGGGCAAAATCACGCGTTCAGCATTAGCCCACAAAGCACGTTTAATCTCGCGGCGTACGCGTTGAAAGAAGAAGCTGGTGCGGCGAATCAAACTTACGTTGTTGATGATTTTAACGCGTCGAGTGAGGCTAATTATGCTGTGACCAGCGAGGTTATTTTTGATGAACAATTAAAATTATATACAGGTGGAATATATTCTGCATCTGTCCAAGGGGATTTTTACTCTCTGTCCATTCCTAGTAAGCCGCGAGCGTTGTCAATTTCTGGCGTGAGTGAATCCATCGTGCCAGCAATGACATCAGATATATTACCCATAGGATATAGAGCTTCTGCATCGTCAATATACAATTCTCAATATAATGCGTATTTAGCGTTTGACCGACGTATAGTGTCTGGAACGGGTTATGATGCGTGGGTTGGGGCGATCGGAGCTATCCCTACTGCGGAAAAGCCGCAGTGGGTGAGAATAGATATGCCAAACGCATTAGCCTTATCGGGGTATTCTCTGACGAATCGTGCGGCTGGCCTCATTAATAGCCCTACAACATGGAAATTACAGGGGAGTCAGGATGACGGGGAAACGTGGGAAACTGTTCACTCTGTTGTTAATGATGTAAATAATTCGGCTGGTGCTGTCAGAAATTTCGTAATCGATGGTATTTCCAATGAATATTCATCGTATAGATTGTTAATTGAGGCATCATTCTCGAGTGCGAGCAATGGATATGTGGCTGTGAGGGAGTTACAATTATTCCCATTTAACAAACTCATGATAAATTCTGGAGCCGATTGGTATTCAGTTTCTAAAGGTGTTCTCTCTTCTGTTGTGGCACCAGGCAGTGTTGAGGATTTTTATAACAATAGTTTTTCACATTCAGGAGAAATATCTGAGTCACAATTGTTGTCGCTGCAGCAGATAAATGTTGTATCTCCAGTAGCAACAAATGTAAAAATTTCATTTACTCCTCATGCACAGATTCTGATTCATAAGTCTCTATTATCTGCCTCTGTAGACTCATGGGCAAAAATCAATGCCGCAACATTAACCGCAACGCAGACGGGCAATGGCAAGGTGCGTGTCGCTGTGACGCGGGATCTGATTAACTGGCATGTCTTGCGGAACGGGGCGTGGGTGGATGTCGGTACGCTGTCAGCCGATACCACAGGTGCAGAAGCACTGATTGCGGACGGCATGACGCCAGCCGAGCTCGGTGGTATTACAGCGGCACAGTGGGCGCAGCTGTTTGCATCCAATAATGGCGTGCCGGACTCACTCGCGTTTGCATTCGCACTTGATATCACCGATCCGGTTACCGATGTGGCGACCATTGATCGACTGGTGCTGAACGTCAACGATGCGTCCAGCTGGAAAGCGCAGTCACCTGCGGAAGTGGAAATCCGCTGGCGTACTGACAGCGTGACATTCCGTACCGCGACGGCAGGTAATTACAAGCTGGCGTATCAGGTTCCGTAATCGTTCACCACATTCAACACTCTACTGGCCGCGAATGTCGCGGCCTTTTCGTTTTATACCGCCCAATTTATCCCCAGCCACTTACTGCGTCATTCTAACCGCTTAGCTCGCTATTCTGCCGCCTACCCAAATACCTACCCCACGCGCGTACGCGATGGCGTAATGTGTCGCCACTATTTTCCTTTATCTGAAATACGCGATAACCCGCGTTATCGCACGACGCATTACCAGGGTTTATTTTTCTAAAGCTAACAAAATCAAACGATTGTGATTTTTAATTGAAGGATGTCTTATGAAGAGCAGTTCCATTCTTAAACACATCCCCTGGATGATTCTTGGAATCATCGGGGCTGCCTGCCTTGGCGTAGTCGCACTACGCCGCGGTGAGCATATCAGTGCATTATGGATTATTGTTGCTTCTGTCGCCGTTTACCTCGTGGCTTATCGATACTACAGCCTGTATATCGCACAAAAAGTCATGCAGTTAGATCCGACCAGAGCAACCCCCGCCGTTGTGAATAACGACGGCCTTAACTATGTGCCGACGAACCGTAACGTCCTGTTCGGGCACCACTTTGCCGCTATCGCAGGGGCGGGTCCGCTGGTTGGGCCGGTGCTGGCCGCGCAGGTCGGCTACTTGCCAGGCACCTTATGGCTGCTGGGCGGCGTGGTGTTGGCGGGGGCCGTGCAGGACTTCATGGTTCTGTTTATTTCGACCCGTCGTAACGGCGCGTCGTTAGGCGAAATCGTTAAGAAGGAATTAGGCCCGGTACCGGGTACGATTGCGCTGTTCGGCTGCTTCCTTATCATGATCATTATTCTTGCCGTGCTGGCGCTGATCGTGGTGAAAGCACTGGCAGAAAGTCCGTGGGGCGTCTTTACTGTGTGTTCTACGGTGCCGATCGCGCTGTTTATGGGCGTTTACATGCGCTTTATCCGTCCGGGTAAAGTCGGTGAAATCTCGGTGATCGGGATCGTGCTGCTGGTGCTGGCAATCTGGTTTGGTGGTGTAGTGGCACATGACCCGTACTGGGGCCCTGCGCTGACTTTCAAAGATACGACCATCACCTACACGCTGATTGGCTATGCCTTCGTGTCCGCACTGCTGCCGGTATGGTTGATTCTGGCACCACGTGACTATCTGGCGACCTTCCTGAAAATTGGTGTCATCGTCGGTCTGGCGATTGGTATCGTCATTCTGAATCCTGACCTGAAAATGCCAGCGGTAACGCAGTTTGTGGATGGTACAGGCCCGGTCTGGAAAGGTACGCTGTTCCCGTTCCTGTTTATTACTATCGCCTGTGGTGCCGTATCTGGTTTCCACGCGCTGATTGCTTCCGGTACTACGCCGAAATTGATGGCGAACGAAAACGATGCGCGTTTCATCGGTTACGGTGCCATGCTGATGGAGTCTTTCGTGGCAGTGATGGCGCTGGTTGCTGCGTCTATCATCGAACCGGGTCTGTACTTCGCAATGAATACCCCGCCGGCGGCGTTGGGTATTACGATGCCGGATCTGCACCGTCTGGGCACAGCAGATGCACCGATGATTCTGGCACAGCTGCAGGACGTATCCGCACACGCGGCGGCGACCGTTAGCTCCTGGGGTTTCGTGATTTCTCCTGAGCAGATTCTGCAAACGGCGAAAGACATCGGTGAACCTTCCGTTCTGAACCGTGCAGGTGGTGCACCTACGCTGGCTGTCGGTATCGCACACGTGTTCCACCAGATCATTCCTGGTGCCAACATGGGCTTCTGGTATCACTTCGGTATTCTGTTTGAAGCGCTGTTCATTCTGACAGCACTGGATGCGGGTACGCGTGCAGGCCGCTTCATGCTGCAAGATCTGTTGGGTAACTTCGTTCCGTTCCTGAAGAAAACCGACTCTCTGATTGCCGGTATGATCGGTACGGCCGGCTGCGTCGGTCTGTGGGGCTACCTGCTGTACCAAGGCGTGGTCGATCCGCTGGGCGGCGTGAAGAGCCTGTGGCCGTTGTTCGGTATCTCTAACCAGATGCTGGCTGCGGTGGCGCTGGTGCTGGGTACGGTTATCCTGATTAAGATGAAACGTACGCAGTACATCTGGGTAACGCTGGTTCCGGCGATTTGGCTGTTGATTTGTACTACCTGGGCGCTGGGTCTGAAACTGTTCAGCGACAATCCTCAGTTGGAAGGCTTCTTCTACATGGCGAACATGTTCAAGGGCAAAATTGCGGAAGGTGGTGCCGATCTGAGCGCGCAGCAGATTTCAAACATGAACCATATCGTGACCAACAACTATACCAACGCTGGTCTGAGCATTCTGTTCCTGATCGTGGTGTACAGCATTATTGCGTACGGTATTAAAGCGGCACTGGCTGCACGTAAAGTGGCTGAGCGTACCGATCAGGAAACCCCGTATGTTCCGGTTCCTGAAGGTGGCGTGAAAGTCTCTTCCGGCCACTAAGTGATTCGCGCCCGTCAGATTTTGCGAGACAGCTAGCAAGGCTGAACGTGAAAGATGACGGGTACAGATACCCTGTATAATGTATAACGTTATACAGGGTATTTTTTATCTAGCCGCTCTTGCAGGCGATGGTCTGGAGGTAATGATGTTTGGCAATCTGGGAAAAGCAGGAAAATATTTGGGCCAGGCGGCGCGTATGCTGGTCGGTATGCCAGATTATGATACCTATGTGCAGCATATGCAGACTAATCACCCCGATAAACCTGCGATGACGTACGAAGAATTCTTCCGCGAACGCCAGCAGGCGCGTTACGGTGGAGACGGCAAAGGCGGGATGCGCTGCTGTTAACGACTTGGGACCTGTTATGACTCAACCTTTATCATCTGATGTGACTAAACCCGTGTATGTCACCATTCTGACCGGGTTTCTCGGTGCAGGAAAAACGACCTTATTACGGCATATTCTGAATGCTGAGCACGGCTACAAGATTGCCGTGATTGAAAACGAATTCGGCGAAGTGCCGATTGATAATACGTTAATCGGCGAACGGGCGAGCCAGATTACGACGCTGAGCAACGGCTGCATCTGTTGCACGCAGTCTAATGAACTGGCCGATGCGCTGCTCGATCTGGTCGATGGCGTGGATAACGGTACGTTGGATTTTGATCACGTCATCATTGAATGCACCGGTATGGCCGATCCAGGGCCGGTGGCGCAGACCTTCTTCTCGCATGACGTTATCTGTGAACGCTTTGTGCTGGACGGGATTATTACGCTGGTGGATGCCGTACATGCGCAGCAACAGCTCGATCAGTTCACTATCGCCCAGTCGCAGATTGGCTATGCCGACCGCATACTGCTAACCAAAACCGACGTGGCAGCCGAAGACGAAACGCTGCTACCGCGTCTTCAGCGCATCAATGCGCGTGCACCGATCTACTCTGTGGTACATGGCGATATCGATCTGAGCGTGCTGTTTAACATCGACGGTTTTGTCCTCAGCGACAAGCTGGACGTGAAAACACCCGTATTTCGCTTTGTTGCTCCCACGCAAAATAACGTGCAATCGATTGTTGTGTATCTCGATAAGGCGGTTGAGCTTCAGTCTGTTTCCGATGTGATGGAAAACCTGCTGCTGCAATTCTCCGATAATCTGCTGCGTTATAAAGGTATTCTGGCCATCAACGGTGATGACCGTCGCCTGCTGTTTCAGGGCGTTCAGCGCTTGTATAGCGCTGACTGGGACAGAGAATGGCAGCCTGATGAAGAAAGAAAGAGCGTGCTGGTGTTTATCGGTGTGGATTTACCTGAACAGGAAATCCGTGACGCTTTCGCTCGCCTGACGGCATAACGCCATTTATCTTCTCTGTGCTGGTCGCTCAGGCCAGCACGATTACTCTCGGTCCTACTTTCTTCTGTCTCCCTTGCATGGTTTATGTGATGCACTGCCTGACAAGGTCGGCTTCTGTCATACGTCAATTCTCTTGGTGCGAATAGGGCAATTGCACCAAAAAACTTCTACCTTATTGTAATTATTACGAATACATCTAAAACGTGATCGCCTCTCGCTTTTTAATGGAATAGGAATGGTATTTTATTAAAACGATATTTCATTTTTTAGTGAGGTTAAGTATGCGTAGTGGTCTTGCCCTGTCATTAATGGCTTCCTGCATCACGTTGGGTATTCAAGCGGGTACCGCACAAGCGGCCAGTTCAGTGAAATTTCCCGATAAAACCTGTGACGTAACGCAATACGGGGCCGAAGGCCACCGCCTACAAATCGCACTGAATACCCTGGCTTTTCAGAAAGCCATTGATGATTGTGCTGCGGCCGGCGGCGGAACGGTACACGTTCCTCGCGGTAACTATCTGGTCGATCCGCTGTTCCTGAAAAGTAACATCAGACTGGATCTGGCAAAAGATGCGACCATCGTGGCGTCGACCGAAGAAGCGGCGTATCGCGCGACGGAAAAAACCAAGTACGCTGAAGCGGAAAATGGCTGGCTCCCCTTTATCAGTATTGCCGATGCACAGAATGTGGCTATCACTGGGCAGGGCACGATTGATGGACAAGGTGCTGTCTGGTGGGAACGCTGGCGCGAGAATATTCGTGCAACCGGTAAGAAAGGCGGTACCGATCGCCCACGTCTGATTTATATCAAAAGCTCTAGTAACGTGCTGGTGGACGGCGTCACGCTCACGCACTCCCCGAGTTTCCACGTTGTGATGCGTTACTCGCATGATGTGGATGTGAACGGTACTCGGATTCTGTCGCCGTGGCATGCGCCAAACACCGATGCTATCGACCCGATCGACAGCCAGAATATCCGTATCACCAACAACTATATCGACTGTAATGACGACCACATCGCGATAAAAGCCGAGAAGCCGGATAGCCGCTTCCCGAATGGCGTCGTGGATAACATCTATATCGCCAACAACATCCTGAAACAGGGGCGCGGCATCTCTATCGGCAGCGAAACCTCCGGTGGTGTGAATAACGTGCTGGTCGAAAATAACCAGTTCGAAGGTTCCATGTACGGTATTCGTATTAAAACCCTGCGCGGTAAAGGCGGTGAAGTGAAAAACATCACTTACCGTAATACCAAAATGGTGGATGTTGAAATCCCGCTGGTCTTTGCCGCTTACTACAAAGCTGCGCCGATTGTGCAGGCGGAAGTAGACAAGATGCTGGCCGAAGGTGGTTTCACAATGGGTGAGCAAATTTACCCGCCGGATACCGATCCAGAGCAGCCGTTTGATCAGTACAAGACGCCGCATTTCAGCAATGTGACGATCGAGAATCTGGAGTCGACCGGTAAGACTAAGGCTGCCGCATACATTATCGGTGTACCAGAAGCGCCGCTCAGTGGTTTCCACTTTGATAACGTGCGTATTGATGCGGATAAAGGGATTCGCGTAAGGAATGCGGAACTGCAAACCAAAGGCCTGACGCTGAATGTGAAAGAAGGCCCGGTGATGCAGTTGGATAAAGGGGCGAAAGTCGATCAGTAATCGATTATGAAGCGGTAGCAGGGGACACACTGGCCGTGGAGTCCTCTGCTATCTGCTTCGCTTTGATGCTACATCGCCTGGCTGGTTATGTTCGTTTAATGGCAGGCATTAATCATGCTTGGCGATATCGGCAAAAGTGGCGCGCAGCAGGCGTGCCAGATCGTCGGCTGACAGCTCAATATCCAATCCACGTTTACCACCGGAAATGAAAATAGTACCGAACTGGCGAGCCGGTTCATCAATCACGGTCGGCAGCAGTTTCTTTTGCCCCAGCGGGCTGATTCCACCCACCAGATAACCTGTTACGCGCTGAGCGATGACTGGATCGGCCATATCCGCTTTTTTGGCCGACAGCGCGCGAGCGACTTTCTTGAGATCCAGCATGCCGGCGACTGGCGTGACGGCCACAGCGAGATTTTTGGCATCACCATTCAGAGAAACGAGCAGCGTTTTATATACCTGTTCTTTATTCAGCCCCAGCTTTCTGGCCGCTTCTTCGCCAAAATTGGTTTCGTCGCTGTCATGGTGGTAGCTGTGTAGCGTAAAGGCGACCTTGTTCTTTTCGAGCAGATTGACTGCGGGTGTCATGATTTCACTATCCTTAACCCTGGAGCGGGCTTTATCTTGCGGACGCGGCTACGCGCCATAACGTGTTTTTTCATGGAATTGCGGTATGACCGTTTTTGAGCAGCGTGGGTAAATTCTCATCGCCATACAGATGCAATGCGCCTACGGCCACAACGTAATTGCCGGGCGGCAACGCCTGAAGCTGCTGTTGCCAGCGGCGGTTACGCTGACCCATCAGCAGGTCGGTCATTTCATTGCTGAACGTCGCGGGGATATCCGGCGTATATTTGCCGGGCCTGCTGTCTAGCCACCAACCGACCATCGTTTGTAGCAAATGCGCGTTGGTGCGCCAGTGTTTAATCGTATCCTCTAGCAACAGCAGGCCGCCCTGCGGCAGTTGTTGTAATAAATCAACCTGCGTCTGCTGACCTTCCAGCTCGATAACCTGAATACCGTGAGATTTCGCGGCGTTAATCAACTGATAATCGATGCCATAGTCGGGACGTAAGCCCAGCAACTGCGCTTGTCTCGCTTGCAGCATCAGTGCGGCCTGCCAGGCCGGCAGCGTACTGATATTGCTCTCATCGAAAGAGAGCGACTCACAAATTTTTTGCAGTTGGTGGTAGTTTTCCGTGCTGAGGCGCTGCATGAGCGGCGGCTCGGCGTCACTGTGTCCGAAGGGGGAATGTGAATCGGATATATCGGCTTCGACGATAAGTGCGGTTGCCTGCCGGAGCTGTTGCAGCAGCGTATCGGGCAGCGGTGCCATATCTTTGCTACCCATATGAATGCTGCCGACCAGATGCAGCTGCCGTTCATTGGCAAGCTGAACGTCTATCGCCGGGTAGGCATAAGCCAGCGGTGAGATAAAGCCAAGAAAAGTCGCGATTCTACGCAGCAGTTGCCCCATTGATTCCGTCTCCTGATGTGGAATAACTATGCTAAACGCTAGACGCGGAACAATACAAGGTATACCAATCCTAAGGGCACGGAAGCCTACGTGTTTGGCTACTCACTTCCTACCGATTCTCCCTATGCGTAAAATATTGATGAGTGTGTATTGGTGTGTATAATAAAATCAGGTTAGGAGGATACATGAAATCAACCGACCTGATAAAGGAGCTGGCAGCGGCGGGTTGTGAGTGCAAACGGCATAACGGCGGGAGTCACCAAATATGGTGGTCACCTATTACTGGAAAAACGTTTCCAGTGCCGCATCCAAAAAAGGATTTACCACTTGGAACTGTCAAATCCATCAAAAAAATGGCGGGGATCTGATCCCCGCCTTTTCGGAGGCAATATGTTTTTTTCAGTCGGTGTAGAAACGCCAAAAGATGATGCTACGGCATATGGGCTGATCGTTCCGGCATTGTGTACTGATGATTACGGCTGCTTCTCTGCGGCGGACAGCCAGCAAGAGATTGCACGCATGGCGCGGGAAGCGATTTTAACCCTTATTGATGAAGCCGTGAGCCGCGGAAATCTGGACATTAGACGACTTAATGACGCTGGACACCTCATCTATGCGGCGATGCCAGATTTTGCAGACTACGATAGTTGGTTCGTGCTGGATGTCGATCTATCAGCTTTTGAGGGAAAACCACAGCGATTGAACATTTCTCTTCCCGATACGTTGGTACAGCGTATTGATAATCGCGTGCGGGAGCAGCCGGGTACTTATCGCGATCGCAGCCATTTTTTGGCAGAAGCTGCACGCCATGAGTTGGAATGAGCGCGGCTGAATTGGTCTGGCTACAGGCGATAAATATCGTGACGGTGTTCGGCAAAGGAAAACGCGGCACGTTGTTGAGACGTGCCGCGTTTGCATTACTGACGTTTAGGTTTAAAACGCAGCAGGCGGTTGGCGTTGCTGACCACCGTGATGGAGGAGAGCGCCATAGCGGCACCGGCTACCACCGGGCTGAGTAGCGTACCAGTCAGCGGGTAGAGTACGCCCGCAGCAATGGGAATCCCCAGCGAGTTATAGATAAACGCGCCCAGCAGGTTTTGCTTCATATTGCGTAGCGTGGCATTGGAGAGCGCCAGCGCATCGGCAACACCATGCAGGCTGTGGCGCATCAGCGTGATGGCGGCGGTTTCAATCGCAATATCGCTGCCGCCGCCCATCGCAATACCGACATCGGCCTGCGCCAATGCTGGCGCATCGTTGATGCCGTCGCCAATCATCGCCACGCGTTTGCCTTGAGCCTGTAGTTTTTTGATAGCCTCTGCTTTGCCGTCTGGCAGCACGCCAGCGATCACCTGATCGATACCCGCGTCTTTCGCGATGCTCTTCGCCGTGAGCGGGTTGTCCCCCGTTAGCATGACTAACTGATAGCCCTGCTGGTGGAGACGCTGCAAGGCGCTGACGCTATCCGTTCGCAGCGGATCGTGGATAGAAAACACCGCAATGATGTGACCATCCGCTGCAAGCAACACGGGCGTGATGCCACGCTGAGCCTGTTCATTGATCAGCGCTTCACCTTCGGTGATATCGACCTGATGCTGTTTGAGCAGCGCCGGATTCCCCAGCAGCAGGTCGGCGTCGCCAATCTTGCCGCTGATGCCGAGGCCGCGCAGCGTACGGAACTGCTCGGCTTGCGTGAGCGTCAAATTATCTGCTCGTTCCAGAATCGCTTTTGCCAGTGGGTGATTTGAGCCTTGCTCCAGCGAAGCCGCCCAGGCCAGCGCCTGTGCTTCTGTCACGTCACCGAAGGTATGAACCTCTACAACGCGCGGCTGCCCTTCGGTTAGCGTGCCTGTTTTGTCAAACACCAGCACATCCAGCTTGCTGGCCTGCTGCAAGGCATCGGCATCACGCACCAGCACGCCAAACTCTGCTGCCCGCCCGACGCCGGAAATAATCGACATCGGCGTTGCCAGCCCTAGCGCACAGGGGCAGGCAATAATCAGGACGGTCGTGACGATAATGAGCGTGTAGACCATCTGCGGCTGTGGCCCCACGAAGAACCAGATCGCGCCGCTGAGAAGCGCGATGGCCACAACGACGGGAACAAACACGGCAGAAATACGATCCGCTAGCTGGCCGATAGCGGGTTTGCTGCTTTGCGCCTGCCTGACCAGTCGGATGATTCGCGATAGGGTAGTTTGGTTGCCGATCGCGTCTGCCCGGAAGAGCACGCTGCCGTCGGAAACCAGCGTGCCGGCGTGAACCGTATCACCGGACGTTTTGGATTGCGGGATCGGTTCCCCGGTCAGCATGGCTTCATCTACCCACACTTCACCTTGCAAAATCTCACCGTCGACAGGAATACGATCGCCGGTTGTCAGGCGCAGCGTCATGCCGGACTGCACGTCGGACAGCGGAATGGATTTCTCACCTTCCGGCGTCACGACGCGGGCAGTGGGCGGCGTCAAATCCAGCAGTCGTTCCAGCGCACGAGAAGATCGCTGACGAGCGCGTTGTTCCAGCGCATGACCGAGGTTGATTAAACCGATGATCATGGCGCTGGCTTCATAGTAAAGGTGACGCGCTGCTATCGGGAAAAGATCCGGCCACAGGTTAACGGTAATAGAGTAAAGCCAGGCGGCACCCGTTCCCAGCGCGACCAGCGTATCCATGGTTGCCGTGCCATTTTTCAGGCTGCGCCAGGCGTTACGGTAAAAATGGCTTCCAGCGAACACCATCACCGCCAGCGTCAAAATACCAATGACCAGCCACGGCGTTTGGCTTTCTGGCGTCAGACTCATGCTGCCGCCCAGCACGCCCCACAGCATCAGCGGTACACCGAGCAGTAATCCCAGTGCGGCCTGCCATTGGAAACGGCGAATAGCCTGCTGAGCCGTTTGCTGCTGGCGCACGCGGCGTTCTTCTTCGTCCTGAATAATTTCCGCGCCATAGCCTGCTTGCTCAACGGCAGCAATCAGCGCTTCCGGCTCGGCATGACCGCTGACCAGCGCGCTGCGTTCGGCCAGATTGACGCGCGCCTGCGTGACGCCACTGACGTTTTGCAGCGCTGTCTGTACACGGTTTACGCAGCTGGCGCAGCTCATGCCCTGAAGCAGGAGCTGCACGCTGTCGTCATCGCGGGTGGCGTGTATTGTCGTTGCCGGAAGAGTACTCTCGGCCGCTGGCAGCGCTTCCGGCGTCGTCGCTACCTGTGCCAGCGGCTCAGTTTTTGGGTGAACGTTCTCCTGCACGCTGGCGTGATAGCCGGCTTCTTCAATGGCACTAATTAGTGTCGAGGCCTCAACGTTGCCATACACGGTTGCTTGCTCTGTGGTGACATCCGTCGCCACAACGCCGGGAAGGGCTTCCAGCACTTTACGTGTCGCGGCGACACAGTGGTTGCAACTCAGGCCGGAAAGCTGGAGAGACACATCTGGTGTAGTAGCAAGCTGTGCTT
Organism: Pectobacterium sp. HCp5_1; assembly: GCF_032905925.1. Classification (NCBI taxonomy): domain Bacteria; kingdom Pseudomonadati; phylum Pseudomonadota; class Gammaproteobacteria; order Enterobacterales; family Pectobacteriaceae; genus Pectobacterium; species Pectobacterium sp. HCp5_1. The sequence goes on along the minus strand of NZ_JAUMIO010000005.1, from coordinate 153,641 downwards.
CGTAGCCAGCCTGCTCAATGATGTCGATCAACGTCTGCGAATCAATGTCGCCGCTGACGCTGGCGTACTGTTGGGTGACGTCGGTTTGTTCGACTGCAGGCAGCGCATCCAATGCTTTTTTAACGCGTTGGACACAGTGTCCGCAGGTCAGTCCCTGCAATGACAACAAGACAGTTTGTGACATAGTAATTTTTCTCCCGTGATCACAGCCGGTGGCGAAAGACATTGACCGGCCATCTGATTTCTACTAGTTATTGGGTAAGGTAAACCTTCTAGCAAGGGGAGGGTCAAGGGGGAAATCATGAATATCAGTGATGTTGCGAAAAAAACCGGTCTTAGCAGTAAAACCATTCGCTTCTATGAAGAGAAAGAACTTCTGACTACGCCGCTGCGTTCTGAAAATGGTTACCGCAGCTACGATGATCATCACGTCGAAGAGCTGACGCTGCTGCGTCAGGCGCGTCAGGTCGGTTTTAATCTGGATGAATGCCGAGAGCTGGTGACGTTATTTAACGATCCGCTACGGCGAAGTGCGGATGTCAAAGCGCGAACCTTGCAGAAAGTGCAGGAAATCGAGATGCATATCGAAGAGCTGAAAACGATGCGTGAACATTTGCTGGCGCTGGCAGAACAGTGTCCGGGAGATGGGGGAGCAGACTGTCCGATAATCAATAATCTGGCGGGCTGTTGTCAAAAGAGAAAAGAGTGATAAAGGGGAGACAGGCTCCCCCAATAATGCGTTATGTTAGCGCTCAACCGGTCGCACATGCAGCGTGATACCATCAATGGCAATCACTTCAACATGCGTACCGACGGGCAGATCCTGTTCTGATTTCACGCGCCAACTGCTGTCACCGATGTTTACCCGGCCGAAACCGTTGATAACTGGATCGGTCAGCGTAGCGCGCAGGCCAATCAACTGCTGCCCGCGCTGGTTGAGTGTCGATTGCGGGCGTGACAGCGTTCGTTTGCGCAGCCAATACCACCAGAGCAGTGCCGTGACGATCGTCAGGATGGCGAAAATTGTGCCTTGTAATGGCCAACCCATCGGCATGACCCACGTTAGTAGCCCAACCAATACCGCCGATAAGCCGCTCCACAGTAAATAGCCACTGGCGCCCAGCATTTCGGCGGCTAACAGCAGACCGCCGAGCGACAGCCAGAACCAGTGCGCATTTTCCATCACCAGTTCAATGCCCATTATTGACCTCGGCTATCTTTGCTGTCTTTAATCAGCTCCGTAATCCCACCGATGGCCCCCATCAGGTTGCTGGCTTCCAGCGGCATCATGATCACTTTGCTGTTATTAGAAGAACCAATCTGCTGCAACGCATCAGTATATTTCTGTGCAACAAAGTAGTTAATTGCCTGAATGTTACCTGCTGCGATGGCCTCGGACACCATTTTGGTCGCCTGTGCTTCCGCTTCTGCCGCACGTTCACGCGCTTCTGCTTCCAGGAACGCGGACTGACGCAAGCCTTCTGCTTTCAGGATCTGTGACTGCTTTTCCCCTTCGGCTTTTAAGATAGCGGCCTGACGTACCCCTTCGGCTTCCAGAATATCGGCGCGTTTGTTACGTTCCGCTTTCATCTGCGCGTTCATCGCAGCAATCAGTTCTGCTGGCGGGCGTACGTCACGGATCTCAATACGCGTGATTTTAATGCCCCACGGGTTAGTGGCTTCATCAACAATGTGCAGCAGGCGGGTGTTAATGCTATCGCGCTGAGACAGCATTTCATCCAGTTCCATGGAACCCAGCACCGTACGGAAGTTGGTCATGGTGAGGTTTACGATAGCCTGTTCCAGATTGCTAACTTCATAGGCGGCCCGTGCCGGATCAATTACCTGAATAAAGCAGACGGCATCAATGGCTACATTGGCATTATCGCGAGAGATAATTTCCTGAGAGGGAATATCCAGCACCTGTTCCATCATATTAATTTTGCGGCCGATGCGATCCATAAATGGCACGACCAGATTCAGCCCCGGCATCAGCGTTTTGGTATAGCGACCAAACCGTTCCACAGTCCATTGATATCCCTGAGGTACGACTTTGATGCCTGACCAGACGATGATGAGCGCAACAAAAATCAAAATAGGAATGACGGTGAGCATGTTTTAAAACCTCCAGGTTGTTTTATTTCAGTCAAAAGACGATGTCAGCGGATAGTGTAACTCACTTGAGTATGAAAGCGGGCAGGAAATACGCCCGCCAGCGGGAGCGATAGGGAGATTAGCCTATGGGGAAGAACGGGGCTAAATATCGAGTTCGATGTCGCCCTGCGGCATACAGCAGCAGGGGAGGATTTCATCCTGTTGGATGCAGGCCAGCGGGGTTTGGCGATACGCGACTCTGCCTTTTACCAGACGCAGTCGACAGGAACCGCAATAGCCGGAGCGGCACTGATACTCAATGCTGACGCGGTTAGATTCCAGCACATCCAACAGGGAAGGGCCGTCGTCTGAACAGGAAAACTGCGCACCGGATGTGCGCAGCGTGATCGTTGGATTGCTCATCGATTACAGTTGGAAATCGCTCAGATCGTCGTCGCTGATTTCTGAATCGATCTGACCGACCAGATAGGAACTGACTTCAACTTCCTGTGGCGCGACCTGTACGTTATCTGACACCAGCCAGGCGTTGATCCACGGGATGGGGTTGGTGCGCGTCTGGAACGGCAGCGGTAGCCCAACCGCCTGCATGCGGATATTGGTGATGTATTCCACGTACTGGCACAGAATATCCTTGTTCAGACCAATCATTGAGCCATCGCGGAACAGGTATTCAGCCCACTCTTTTTCTTGCTGAGCAGCAAGCACAAACAGGTCATAACACTCCTGCTGACACTCTTCGGCAATTTGCGCCATTTCTGGGTCGTCATGGCCGGAACGCATCAGGTTCAGCATGTGCTGCGTGCCGGTCAGGTGCAGCGCTTCATCACGGGCAATCAGCTTGATGATTTTGGCGTTGCCTTCCATCAGTTCGCGTTCTGCAAAAGCGAAGGAACAGGCGAAGCTGACGTAGAAGCGAATCGCTTCCAGCGCGTTCACGCTCATCAGACAGATATACAGCTGCTTTTTCAGCGTATGTAGATTCACGGTCACGGTCTTGCCATTAACCTGATGTGTCCCTTCACCCAGCAGATGATAGTAGCTGGTCATCTCAATCAGCGAGTCGTAGTAACCGGAGATATCCTTGGCACGTTTCAGAATCTCTTCGTTCGTTACGATATCGTCAAACACCAGCGACGGATCGTTCACGATATTACGAATGATGTGCGTGTAGGAACGTGAGTGAATGGTTTCCGAGAACGCCCAGGTTTCCACCCAGGTTTCCAGCTCAGGAATAGAGATCAGCGGCAGCAGTGCCACGTTTGGGCTACGACCCTGAATGGAATCCAGCAGCGTTTGGTATTTCAGGTTGCTGATGAAGATATGCTTTTCATGATCGGGCAGCGCCTGATAGTCGATGCGATCGCGGGACACGTCGACTTCTTCTGGACGCCAGAAGAAGGACAGCTGCTTTTCGATCAGCTTTTCGAAAATTTCATACTTTTGCTGATCGAAACGCGCGACGTTAACTGACTGACCGAAGAACATCGGTTCGAGCAACTGGTCATTCTTGTTCTGTGAAAAAGTGCTATAGGCCATGAGTCTCTCCAAAAAAAATGCCGTGAGCATTTTTTAACGCCGCTTGTGAAGGCCCATAAGGGGGCGGGCAGCGACGCCTGCTATAAAAGATGAAAGGCTGCATCGGCAGCCTTTCATTATTGGCTTAAATCTTACACGCGCCGCCTTCGCAGCCGTCGTCCTGTGGTTCTGCTAACAGGTCGTCTTGTACGTCTTCAGCGCCGTCACGGGTGTTTTGGTAATACAGCGTTTTAACACCGAATTTGTAGGCCGTGACCAGATCTTTCAGCAGTTGTTTCATCGGTACTCGACCTGATGGGAAACGTGACGGATCGTAATTGGTGTTGGAGGAGATCGCCTGATCGACAAACTTCTGCATCAGACCCACCAGTTGCAGATAGCCGTCGTTATTTGGCATATCCCACAGCAGTTCGTAAGCATCTTTCAGCGTTTCGTACTCTGGCACAACCTGGCGCAGAATGCCGTCTTTGGACGCTTTGACGCTGATATGGCCGCGCGGTGGTTCAATACCGTTGGTGGCGTTGGATATCTGAGATGACGTCTCAGACGGCATCAGCGCGGACAGCGTGGAGTTACGCAGACCGTACGCTTTGATGTCGTTACGCAGCGTTTCCCAGTCGAGATGCAGCGGTTCGTTACAGATCGCATCCAGATCGCGCTTATAGGTATCGATAGGCAGAATACCCTGTGAATAGGTGGTTTCATTGAACCACGGGCAAGCACCTTGTTCGCGTGCCAGCACATTCGACGCCTTCAACAGATAGTACTGAATCGCTTCAAACGTTTTGTGTGTCAGGCCGTTGGCGCTGCCGTCGGAGTAACGCACGCCATTTTTCGCCAGATAGTACGCGAAGTTGATCACGCCAATACCCAGCGTGCGGCGACCCATCGCACCACGCTCTGCCGCGGTAATCGGGTAATCCTGATAATCCAGCAGGGCATCCAGTGCGCGCACGGCCAGCGTCGCCAGATCTTCCAGATCGTCTAAGCTGTTGATGGCGCCGAGGTTGAAAGCCGACAGCGTACACAGCGCGATTTCACCGTTTTCATCATTCACGTCGTTTAGCGGCTTGGTCGGCAGTGCGATTTCCAGACACAGGTTGGACTGGCGAACGGGCGCAATTTGCGGATCGAACGGGCTGTGCGTGTTGCAGTGGTCAACGTTCTGAATATAGATACGGCCCGTAGAAGCACGTTCCTGCATCATCAGAGAGAACAGTTCGACCGCTTTGATGCGCTGTTTGCGGATGCTGTCATCCTTCTCATATTGCACATACAGGCGCTCGAATTCATCCTGATCGGCGAAGAAGGCATCGTACAGTCCGGGTACGTCAGACGGGCTGAACAGCGTGATGTCTTCACCTTTTACCAGACGTTGATACATCAGTTTGTTCAACTGCACGCCGTAGTCGAGGTGACGAACGCGGTTGCCTTCTACGCCACGGTTGTTTTTCAGCACCAGCAGACTTTCCACTTCCAGATGCCACAGCGGATAGAACAGCGTGGCAGCCCCGCCGCGTACGCCGCCCTGAGAGCAGGATTTCACCGCCGTCTGGAAGTGTTTATAGAAAGGAATACAGCCGGTGTGGAAGGCTTCACCGCCGCGAATTGGGCTGCCGAGCGCACGGATGCGGCCCGCGTTGATACCGATACCGGCACGCTGGGAAACGTATTTTACGATCGCGCTGGAGGTCGCGTTGATGGAATCCAGACTGTCGCCGCATTCGATCAGCACGCAAGAGCTGAACTGACGCGTTGGCGTACGCACGCCCGCCATGATTGGCGTCGGCAGAGAAATTTTGAACGTAGAGATCGCGTCATAAAAACGTTTAACGTAATCCAGACGCGTCTCACGTGGGTAGCCGGAGAACAGGCAGGCGGCGACCAGAATGTACAGGAACTGGGCGCTTTCGTAGATATCACCGGTGACGCGGTTTTGTACCAGGTATTTCCCTTCCAGCTGTTTTACCGCCGCATAGGAGAAATTCATGTCACGCCAGTGATCGATGAAAGCGTCCATCTGGGCGAATTCTTCCGGGCTGTAGTCTTCCAGCAGGTGTTTGTCGTACTTACCCAGTTCTACCATCTTGGTGACGTGCGTCAGCAGAGCAGGCGGCTCAAACTGGCCGTAGGCTTTCTTACGCAGATGGAAGATAGCCAGACGCGCAGCCAGATATTGATAATCCGGGCTTTCGCGCGAGATCAGATCGGCTGCGGCCTTAATGATGGTTTCATGGATATCAGAGGTTTTGATGCTGTCATAAAACTGAATATGTGAACGCAGTTCGACCTGAGAAACGGAGACATTGTGTAAACCTTCTGCGGCCCAGGTAATGACGCGGTGGATTTTATCCAAATTGATCTTTTCTTTACTGCCATCGCGTTTGGTAACGAGCAAGCTCTGGTTCATGTTGGGATTTACCTGTTGGTGAAAATAAAAAATATCCCCTGTTTATTCACAGAAATGCCTCTGTGACTAACTCTGTGGATAAATACTAGATATAGATATTTTTTAATAAATGGCTACTACATGGTGAGTATTTTAGTCTGGATTCGTTTGAGTACAAGGCTTGATTTTGGTGTTAATTTCAGGTTGCCGAACCGTTGGTTTCTCGAAATCCTGATTTTGTAAGGGCTAAGAGGATGTCAATATTCTGTAAAAAAAATAAGTCGTGGTCATTTTGTTGGTTTTTCAGGTAAAACCTGGAAAATTGCGCGGTGAAAAACCACGCAATTTTTAAGAGTATTCTTAATCGGTTCTATTTATCGTGGCGCGTGTGCAGCATGTAGTTCACGTCCACGTTTGGACCCAATTTAAAATGGTCAGTTAGCGGGTTGTAGTGCAGCCCGGTGATATGCTTTTCACGCAGTGGAGTACTGTCAACCCAGTGCATCAGTTCTGCTGGTCGAATGAACTTCTTAATGTCGTGCGTGCCACGCGGCACCATTTTTAGCACGTACTCGGCACCGATAACGGCCATCATCCACGCTTTTGCATTGCGGTTGATGGTGGAGAAAAAGACGTGCCCGCCGGGTTTGACCAATCTGGCGCAGGCCTGCACCACGGATTGCGGATCGGGAACGTGCTCCAGCATTTCCATACAGGTGACGACATCGTAGAGGCCCGGATGAGCCTGTGCATGCGCTTCTACCGTTTCCTGCACGTAATCGACGGCGACACCGCTTTCCAGGGCATGTAAACGCGCGACCTGCAACGGTTCTGCGCCCATATCGAGCCCGGTGACGTCCGCGCCTTCACGCGCCATGCTTTCGGCCAAAATGCCGCCGCCGCAGCCGACATCCAGCACTTTCTTGCCAAACAGGCCTTCTGCGTGCTGCGAAATGTAGCCTAGACGCAGTGGGTTAATGCGGTGCAAGGGTTTGAATTCACCTTCTAAATCCCACCAGCGTGAAGCGATAGCCTCAAATTTGGCAATCTCCTGATGGTCAACGTTCGGAGTTTGATTTTCTACATTCATGTGTCATCACTGCCTTTCGTCATCTTTATACTGCCGCGAGTATACTCCCTTCGCGCTGCAACGTGCAGCGGTGTCGCTTTTCTCTGTAAGGTACTTTTCTTTACAAGGTGCTTTTCTCTGCAAGGTAACGTTCATTGGGAAAACCGTCTGTTCAGAGCGGAAGGGAGTTTCCCCCGAAACGGCGCTTTGTGATATAATTTTTCACCTTTTGAACAGTTCACCTTATCTGAACGGTTCACTTTTCTGAACACGGGTAGATGCCTAAATAGAGGGATAGCGGCTCCATGAGCGACCTTGCCAGAGAAATCACACCGGTCAACATTGAAGAAGAGCTGAAAAGCTCGTATCTGGATTATGCTATGTCCGTTATTGTCGGGCGTGCATTACCAGATGTTCGTGATGGACTGAAACCGGTACACCGCCGCGTACTGTATGCGATGAGCGTACTGGGTAACGACTGGAACAAACCGTATAAAAAATCCGCCCGTGTCGTCGGGGATGTCATCGGTAAATACCACCCACACGGCGACTCTGCCGTTTACGAAACTATCGTACGTATGGCGCAGCCTTTCTCACTGCGTTACATGCTGGTCGATGGTCAGGGCAACTTCGGTTCGATTGACGGCGACTCCGCGGCGGCAATGCGTTATACCGAAATTCGCATGTCGAAAATTGCTCATGAACTGCTGGCCGATCTCGAAAAAGAGACGGTCGATTTTGTGCCGAACTATGACGGCACCGAGCAGATTCCTGACGTCATGCCAACGCGTATTCCCAACCTGCTGGTTAACGGTTCTTCCGGTATCGCCGTCGGGATGGCAACAAACATTCCACCGCACAACCTGACGGAAGTCGTGAACGGCTGTCTGGCATATATCGACGATGAAAACATCACCCTTGAAGGGTTGATGGAACACATCACAGGCCCCGATTTCCCAACGGCAGCGATCATCAATGGCCGACGCGGCATTGAAGAAGCCTATCGCACCGGGCGCGGCAAAATTTACATCCGTGCGCGTGCTGAAGTGGAAGCGGACGCGAAAACCGGACGTGAAACCATCATCGTGCATGAAATTCCGTATCAGGTGAACAAAGCACGCCTGATCGAGAAAATTGCCGAGCTGGTCAAAGACAAACGTATCGAAGGCATTAGCGCACTGCGTGACGAATCTGATAAAGACGGTATGCGTATCGTCATCGAGATTAAGCGTGACGCCGTGGGCGAAGTGGTACTGAATAATCTGTATTCCCAGACGCAGCTTCAGACGTCATTCGGCATCAACATGGTCGCTCTGCATCAGGGCCAGCCGAAGATCATGCCGCTGAAGGACATTCTGGTTGCGTTTGTGCGCCACCGCCGCGAAGTGGTGACGCGTCGTACCATTTTTGAACTGCGTAAAGCCCGTGACCGTGCCCATATCCTGGAAGGTCTGGCGATTGCGCTGGCGAACATCGATCCTATTATCGAACTAATTCGCCGTGCTCCATCACCTGCTGAAGCGAAAGCCTCGCTGATCGCACAGGCGTGGGAACTGGGCAGCGTGGCTGCGATGCTGGAACGTGCGGGCGATGATGCCGCGCGTCCTGAGTGGCTGGAGCCGGAGTTCGGCATCCGTGACGGTCACTACTACCTGACGGAACAGCAGGCGCAGGCGATTCTGGATCTGCGTTTGCAGAAGCTGACCGGCATGGAGCACGAGAAGCTGCTGGATGAATATAAAGCGCTGCTGGCGGAAATTGCCGAGTTGCTTTATATCCTCAATAGCCCTGAGCGCCTGATGGAAGTCATCCGCGAAGAGCTGGAAGCGATCAAAACGCAATATAGCGACGAACGTCGTACGGAAATCACGGCGAACACCGCTGATATCAACATCGAAGACCTGATCAACCAGGAAGATGTTGTCGTTACGCTGTCTCACCAAGGTTACGTGAAGTATCAGCCGCTGAGCGACTATGAAGCCCAGCGTCGCGGCGGTCGTGGTAAGTCTGCTGCTCGTATTAAAGAAGAAGACTTTATCGATCGTCTGCTGGTGGCTAACACCCATGACACGATTCTGTGCTTCTCCAGCCGTGGTCGCTTGTACTGGATGAAGGTGTACCAACTGCCGGAAGCCAGCCGCGGTGCGCGTGGTCGTCCGATCGTCAACCTGCTGCCGCTTGAGCCGAATGAGCGTATTACCGCGATTCTGCCAGTGCGTGAATACGAAGAAGGCCGCCATATCTTCATGGCAACCGCGAGCGGTACCGTGAAGAAAACGGCGCTGACGGAATTCAGCCGTCCACGTAGTGCGGGGATCATCGCGGTTAACCTGAATGAAGGTGACGAGCTAATTGGTGTTGACCTGACCGACGGTAGCGATGAAGCGATGCTGTTCTCTGCGGAAGGCAAAGTGGTTCGCTTCTCCGAGCAGGCGGTTCGTTCCATGGGGCGTACGGCAACGGGCGTCCGTGGTATCAATCTGCAAGGCGAAGATCGCGTCGTTTCTCTGATTATTCCTCGCGGCGAAGGCGATATCCTGACCGTCACGCAAAATGGCTTTGGTAAGCGTACTGCCGCGAGCGAGTACCCGACCAAGTCGCGTGCGACGAAAGGGGTTATCTCTATCAAGGTCAGCGAACGTAACGGTAAAGTGGTTGGCGCGGTTCAGGTTGATGCCGCAGACCAGATCATGATGATCACCGATGCGGGAACGCTGGTGCGGACGCGCGTGTCTGAAGTCAGTATTGTTGGACGTAACACGCAAGGGGTTACGCTGATTCGTACGGCGGAAGACGAACATGTTGTCGGCCTGCAGCGCGTTGCCGAGCCGGTAGAAGATGAAGAGCTGGATGGCGTGGTAAAAGTTGAAGGCGAAGTTGCCGAAGACGATGATGCTATCGACGACATTGATGGCGATGATGATATCGCTGAAGATGACGAATAAGCCTTTTCATTAAACCGGAATGAGTAGAGTAAGCCAGCGCGATGCGCTGGCTTTTTTTATCGACTCTCGGTAGTGTATCAGCCAACTAGTTCTTCCATTATTCAACGGTATCCATTTGAAATATCTCGCCTCATTCCAGACCACATTAAAGGTGTCCCGCTATTTGTTTCGGGTTCTGGCGGTCATGCTGTGGGTATTGGGTGCGCTGATATCTGTTTTTTATGTCACTAAAGTATTGAATGAAAAAGAATCAGAGCTGCGGCAGGAGTATAACCTCAGCTTTGATCAGTCGCAGGGTTACATCCGACATGCGTCGGATATTGTGCGTGAACTCCAGTATCTGGCGGCAAATCGCTTGATGCTGGCAAGAGAAAAGGCAGAGCCGCCAGCGGAAGGGGGCCCCGGTGTCTCCGTTTATGCGCTGGCTCCCGGCGCAACCTGTTCCACACAATATGGTGGGAATGCGGCGCTGCTCTCATTGAGCCATTTTTTCAACGGCTGGCAGGATAATTTCTCTGCCGTCTACGATCTTAATCGAGTCTTTTTTGTCGGTGGCGATCGGCGCTGTATGGTTGATTTTGGCATCCGTAACCAGTCACTCGACCGTGATAACTTGCTTAAAAATGTGCAGGATCGGTTTCAGGATCAGAAGAAGAGTCGCACCCAAAGCGGACGCGATGAAACGATCTATTGGATTACCCCCGCGTCGATCCCCGATGTCGGCTATTTATATGCGCTGACGCCGATTTATGTGGATAACAAGCTGGAAGTCATCATGGGGATTGAACAGACGATTCGTCTGGATGACTTCGTCACCATGGGTAAATTTCCGATCAGTGCCCGGCTGCTGGATCAATATAATCAGGTTGTTTTGCAGTTTTCCGATGATAAAGAGCGTTACGCTTCGTCGGTAGACGGCTATCCCTCCGATCATAACTATTTTGGCTATGTGAATGGGTATGATGAACTCATTCTGAAGAAGTCGCTGCCGCCGACGTCATTCAGCATCGTGTATTCGCTGCCGTTGAAAGTGCTGCTCTCCCATATCAGCGCCTTGATGATCAATATGCTGGTGCTGAATATGCTATCGGCTATCTTGCTGTTTGTACTGGCGCTGGTGTTTGAGCGGAAAATGCTGTTGCCAGCGGAAGTGAATGCGTTCCAGTTGGAAGAAAACGAGCAGTTTAACCGCAAGATTGTCGCATCGGCACCGGTAGGCATTTGTATCCTGCGTATTAATGACGGCACGAACATCCTCAGTAATGAACTGGCGCACAACTATCTCAACCTGCTTACCCACGAGGATAGGCTGCGCATTACCCGCATCATTTGCGAGCAGCAGTCCAAGTTTGTGGATGTCATGACCAGCCGCAATCATCACCTGCAAATCAGCTTTGTCCATTCGCGCTATCGTAATGAAAACGTGGCGATTTGTGTGCTGCTGGACGTCAGCGCGCGCGTCAAAATGGAAGAATCGCTACAGGAAATGGCGAATGCCGCCGAGCAGGCAAGCCAGTCTAAATCGATGTTCCTTGCCACCGTCAGCCATGAATTGCGTACGCCGCTGTACGGGATTATCGGTAACCTCGATTTACTGCAAACCAAATCGCTGCCGCAGGATGCCAATCGTCTGGTTGCCGCGATGAACAACTCTTCCTCACTGCTGCTGAAAATCATCAGCGATATCCTCGATTTTTCCAAGATTGAATCGGAGCAGTTGAAGATTGAAGCGTGTGAGTTTGCGCCGCATGAAGTCATCAGCCACATCACCAGCAACTATCTCCCGCTGGTGGTCAAGAAACGCCTGACGCTGTACTGCTTTATCGATCCGAATGTGCCGGTCAGCCTGTTCGGCGATCCCGTACGTTTGCAGCAGGTGTTATCTAACCTGCTGAGTAACGCCATCAAATTTACGGACACGGGCTGCATCATTTTCGAAGTCGGCTGTCGCGATGGTTATCTGGAATTTGTGGTGCGTGATACCGGCGTGGGGATTCAACCTCGCGAGGCGGTGAAGCTGTTTGACCCGTTCTTCCAGGCAGGGAGCGGTGTTCAGCGGCATTTTCAGGGCACGGGCTTAGGGCTGGCGATTTGTGAAAAGCTGGTCAATCTGATGGATGGAGACATTACCATCGAATCGGAACCGGGGCTCGGTAGCCTGTTTGGCGTCAGAATTCCGCTGTACAAAGCGCGCTATGCCCCAGCGGCGATCAATGCCAGTCTGCAAGGGAAAACGTGCTGGTTGAGAATACGCAATGCCCGGCTGGAGGCTTATCTGCTGACGCTGTTGCAGGATCAGGGGTTGCAGGTGGCGCGTTATCAGAATCAAACCGTGTCGCCTGATGATGTGATGATTAGCGATTATGCGTCAGAAGAGGACGTTAACGTTCGGGCGCATATCGTGATGAGTGGCTCGCATACCGGGTTAGCGCAGGAAGTGAGTGATGGGCACTGGGTACAAGGGACGTCCACGCCTCAACATCTGCCGGATTTGCTGGAGAAAATCTATCGCTCAGAAAGCGAGGACAGACATCGCATCGAAATTTCACCACCGCTGACCAGCTACGTACGGGCTGAGAATGGCGACATTATGATTCTGGTGGTTGACGATCACCCCATCAACCGTCGACTGCTGGCGGATCAGCTCAGTTCTCTGGGCTATCAGGCGATGACGGCGAATGATGGCGTAGACGCACTGGGCGTATTGAGTAAAAACCACATCGATATCGTGCTGACGGATGTCAACATGCCGAATATGGATGGTTATTTGTTCACTCGACGTATGCGCGAGCAGGGGTTACGTTTCCCGGTTATCGGCGTAACGGCAAATGCGTTGGCGGAAGAAAGAGAACGTTGCCTCGGGGCTGGGATGGACCATTGTTTGTCAAAACCGGTTACGCTGGATACGTTGCAGCAGGCGTTGGTGCATTACAGTAACGTGGTGCGTCAGGCGAGAACCTCTGTGGAATAACCTGCACCAGCGGCTGCCGGTGCAGGAGAGGAAATCCTTAGTCTACCTGCGTCGCGCCGCCGTTAACGGAGGACAGGTAATTCAGCAGGGCGATATCGTTCTCGACGCCCAGCTTGGTCATGGCTGACTTCTTCTGGCTACTGATCGTTTTGATACTGCGATTCAGTTTTTTGGCGATTTCGGTAACCAAAAAGCCTTCTGCAAACAAGCGCAGCACTTCACTTTCTTTCGGGGACAGGCGTTTGTCGCCGTAGCCGCTGGCGCTGATTTTCTCTAGTACTTTGGATACGCTGTCCGGCGTGAATTTCTTCCCTTTTTGCAGGGCAGCCAGCGCTTTGGGTAAATCGGTCGGCGCACCCTGTTTCAGTACGATGCCTTCGATATCCAAATCCAGCACCGCGCTCAGAATTGCCGGATTATTGTTCATGGTAAGAACAATAATAGAAAGGTGAGGAAAATGGCGCTTAATGTATTTAATGAGGGTAATACCATCGCCGTATTTATCGCCTGGCATGGATAAATCGGTGATTAAAACATTAGCGTCCAGCTTAGGTAGGTTATTGATCAGCGCTGTTGAGTCTTCAAATTCGCCAACCACATTGACCCATTCAATCTGCTCAAGCGATTTTTTGATGCCAAAAAGAACAATAGGATGGTCGTCGGCAATAATTACGTTTAAGTTACTCATCGTTTTGGTTACTCATCTTGTTGGCTACCTTGCTGCCCTTTAGGTTCTGCTGGGGATAGTAATGCACTGACAAACCTCTCAATTTCATGAAGGTTAGCCTCGATCTGTTCACTATCATGCGCGGTAATATGCTGTTCAAGCTGTTCACACAACTGCTTGCCAGGATGCAGATTAAGCATGGCAAACACGCCTTTCAGCCGGTGTGCCGTCTGCGAAAGCGACGGAAAATCGCCTGCTTCCACTTCAGTATACAGCCTCTTTAAATCATCCGGTACTGTCTCCACGAACAGCGAATAATAGTCGCTTGCTGCTAATTGTGCGGCGTAAAATTCGACATTATCCGGTTCCCCTTCCTGTAGCGCATCGGGTGATGTTTCCAGTTGTAGCTCAATCAGCTTAAGTAATGCCTCCAGCAGGAGGTGGCTGATATTATAATTCACCCGCAAACGGCGCGGGCCCAAAGGCGTTACTGTGTCATCGTCATGACTCAACAGCAGCGTATAATCTGCTTTTTTCTCCGGGTCGTCAGTCATGCAGATATCTGCTTCCTGATTAATCTGGCGTTCATCGCTAACCAGATAATTCGCACCCCAGCCCGTCAGCATATTGCCGACAATATGCTGTACTTCATCAGACGTCACATCCAGCAGAACGGTAATACCATCCAGCAGTTTTTCTTCCTCAACGGGAAGCGCTTCCGGCTCCAGTTTTAGCGTCAGAATATAGTGTGTGCCTAATCCGGCCTTACTGTTGATAGCTAACGCGCCGCCCAGTTTATTACAGAGTTGATTGCACAAAAATAAGGTCAATCCTGAATTTTGTCCGAAACGATCGGACGTCGCAGGATGCAGGAAAGGGTGTCGAATATTTTCCTGTTCTTTGCCTGAAACATTCGTTCCCGTATCGCTAATCTGAATAATCAGCGTATCCGACTCATTATTTTTTCTATCAATCGATACCGTAATCTTGCCGTAATCCGTATTGGTCACCGAATAATTCAGCAACAGCGCCAGCGTCTTTTTCAACAGCTCGGCATCACCCACGTAGGTTTGATTCATATCCAGATTGTAATGATGGAATAGGGTCAGACCTTTTTGATTCAATCGTGGCAGTAGCTCAAGGAGAACATGGTCGATAGCCGTCAGCAGTGAAAAACTCTCGTTGATCACATTCCATTCCTGCGCTTCCAGTTTCTCGTGCAAGGCGATATTTTCCAGCAGCTCGATAGCGCAGCGGGTATCCGCCGTTAGCTGATCCAGCGTGGGTGTCGGTACGTTTGCTGTCTCGCTGTGGCGTAGTGCATGAATATGCTGCCGTAGTGAAATCAGCGGCTGTTTGAATTCGCTGAGCAGATTTTGGAATAACCGTTTTCTGGCATGAATATTCTTTTCGTATTCACGCTGGGCGAGCAGTAGTTTGCGCTGTACCAGAATCTCTTTATCCTGTTCACGCAGCAGGAAGAGGCAATAGTCAGGCGAATATCGGCTACGGATTTGGCGGATTTCATACATCTCATTATTAATCGTGACCTGAATGACGCCCTGATGCTCGTCCGCCATATTGGTGATTTTTTGCAGGCTCAGGTGCGGAAGTAACTGCTCTGCGCGCTCATTCTGTATGACGACTTTATTGTTGCTGAAATCATAAACCAGCACGCCCATTGGGATTCTGCCCGTGGTTTCGCGGTAAATATTCAGCGTCTTTTCCAACTGGCGAGAGACATCCTCGCCAGGATGCGCATACTGCCGACGGAAAAGATAAAAGCCGACGATGGACAAACTCAGCAGAACCAGATTCAGTAGCAGAAGCCAGACGTTATTACGTAATGAATCAATAATCAGGGCTTTTACTGGCATCTGAAAAACGATTTTTATCGGTGCATTCACGAGTGTGGCGGAGATTTCAAGATTCGAGCCATGAAGCTGAACGTCAGCCGTGCCCTCGCCATTATTGTTGTCCATATTGCTGGCCGCCGGCGTATCCGGCTTCAGCATAAGATGCTCACGCGGGATGGTGTCTGGGATTAAATCGTTAATCGGTAAATCGAACGCCAGAATTGTCGCCAGATGGCCCGGCTGATTGAATGTGGTGCGCAGTGTAAAATAGTAGTCGTTATAGAAGCGTAATTTACGCAGCGGGGAAAAACTTTCGCGTTCGTCTAATACATTCGCCTGTTGCAGCATTTCCGTCCGGCGGGCTTCGGCGATGACCGTAATGTAATTGCCACGGAACTGTGAGGAGATATCTTTCAGCGTCTGCGTGGAAATCATCGTCAGGCTGTTGTCGATACCATTCAGGTAATACATGGAATAGACGCTATTCTCCGCTCCCCAGAGAATATCAAGATAACGTGATATCCGGCGAACCGAGGTGAGCGTCCCTTTATCGTGTTGCCCAAAAATCAGCGCGTCTGTTTTCTGACCGTTTTTTTCTACGTAGAAAACATTCGGCATTAAATTAATGGCGGTAATGTTGGTGTCGCTAGCGGCGGGTTCGCTGTTCAGGCTGCCGTATATTTGATAGGTGAAAAAACGATAGGTATCGACGCGTTTTTGTATGCCCTGAGCGATGGTCGTCAGCGAGTGTTTTTTGTCCGCCAGCAAATCGTTGATGTAGTTATAGCCAAACGTTCCGGTAATCAGGAGCGAGAGCACGGTAAGGAGTGAAAAATAACGCAGGATCATGGCTGGCATCAATTAACGCTCCTGATTAGCGGATAACGGCACGTGCGCTGGCGCTAACGCCCAGCAATAAAAGTGCGACAAACCCGAATGCGGTAGCCAAATTGCTGAACTGTGCAATAAAGCCAAGAATGGTCGGGCCGATCAGAATACCTGCATAGCCTACGGTAGTAATGGAGGCGATGGCCAGATTCGGCGGCATGATCTTTTGATTCCCTGCTGCGCTGAACAGGATCGGCACCACATTCGATGCGCCGATGCCCACCATCACAAAGCCCAGAATGGCGGTGATCGCATTATCAATGCTGATCGTTAACACCAGACCGAGTGCGGCGCAGAGGCTGCCACCGGTCAGAATCGCGTAGCGGCCGAGCGCATTAACGATGCGATCGCCGTTCAGCCTGCCCAGTGTCATCGCGACGGAAAACGCTGCATAGCCCATGCCCGCCTGCGCGCCGCTCAGGTTGCGTTCAACCGTTAAAAAGAGGGCGCTCCAGTCCAGTATGGACCCTTCGGCTAAAAACATGATGAAGCACAGTGAGCCAATGAACATCACCCAGCCGCGCGGGATGACAAACAGCGGGCCGCCCTCATCTTGATTTGTGGTGCGCAGCAGGTGTTGATGCGCCGTTGCCATCGCTATCAGCATAAGTGCGACAATCGCCAGAATTGCCATCAGCGGAGACAGGCCAAGCCACAGCAGGGCGCTGACGCCGCCTGCGCCGACAATCCCTCCGATGCTAAAGAAACCATGAAAACCGGACATCATCGCCCGGCCGCTCGCCCGTTCGACGATGACAGCCTGAATATTCATCGCGACATCGATCATCCCCATGGACGCGCCGAAAAAGAGCAGCGTTATCGCCATCAGAGGCAGCGTTTCTGCCTGCGTCAGTGCGGGTAATACCAGGCAAAGCAGCGCGCTTGCCAGCAAAATAACGCTGCGGCACCCCAGTTTACTGGTGAGAAAACCGGTCAGCGGCATGGCTAAGAGTGAGCCAATACCGAGAGAAAGCAGCAACATCCCCAAAGAGGCATCACTGATAGCCAGCCGCGTTTTGACAAAGGGCACCAGCGGCGCCCAAGACGCCATAGCAAAGCCCGCAACAAAGAAAACGATGCGCGTGGCTGCCTGTGCTTTCTTGCCTGGCAGATTCTGATTAATGCATAACGGGTTGGAATTCAGCGTTGTACTCATCCTGATGAAGCTATCCGGTCGACGTAACAAAAGCCTATTTTTACCATAGTTAGCGGTCTGAATGGAAAGAATCCTGGTGTTCGGTTTTGGTGTGAGGGAAGAAGGAAGAGGTGGGGCAGTGGAGCGGGCAAAAAAATGCCGATTAGATAATCGGCAAAAGAATCGGTCAATTGAAGCAATAATGATGATGGAAGAGGATTTTAGAGCGATGCGCGCGACCCGTTTTGCCGTTTGGTGCGATTTTAGCCCGTGTTCACCGTTATGGTCATGAAGATAACCCTAAAAAGTGCGGTGGGACGTACCCTGCTGAGGGTAGCCTGTTGGTCTTGCGTAACCTCTCACCCACGACGTGTTTTTTTCCCGTATAATCCCCTACTTTGTGTTAGGTCTCCGGGGTAACGGTGAAACAACTTTCCGACTTGCTGCAGCATCTGCAGCAGGATTTGCGCGAGCCACAGCCTGAACGCGCAGGTTTCAGACAAATAACGCGTTCGTTGACCCTCAGCGACGCGTCTGAGCTATTGCCGTGGCTGGCGACTCAGCCAGTGTACCCCCAGTTCTATTGGCAACACCGTCAGGATCGTGAAGAAGCCGCCGTGTGCGGCAACGTGTGCGGGTTTCACCACATTCAGGATGCTGAGGCATTCCTTGTTCAGCAGCAATGCGATCCCGATGTGCGCATCTGGGGGCTGAACGCGTTTAATCAAACGAAAGAGGGGGGGGCTTCTTCACCCGGCTACCTGTTTTTGCCCCGGGCGGAACTGCGGCGTCAGGATGATACACTTAGCCTGACTATTAACCTGTTCAGTGACACGTCATTGCAGCAGGATGCCATTGAAGCCTCGGCGTTTATTAACCTGCTTCTGCCACCCGCTCCGCAGCCTCTTTTGCATGCGGAAGTGCAGTCCGTCGGGCATCAGCCGGAGCGTCAGGGATGGATCGATTTGCTCCAGCGAGCGCTGCATGACATCAATGCCGGGCTAATGGAAAAGGTGGTTCTGGCGCGGGCAACCACACTCACGTTGACGCAGCCGTTACAGGCCACCACCTTTATGGCCGCCAGCCGAGCGGCAAATCACCACTGTTTCCATTTCATGCTGGCGCACGATGCGCGTCATGCGTTTCTCGGTTCCAGCCCGGAGCGGCTTTATCGCCGTCGAGGTAGCGAACTGGAAACAGAAGCGCTGGCGGGGACGGTGGCAAGCGATCGCGATGCACGCAAAGCCACGGAACTGGCCGATTGGCTGATGAATGACACCAAAAATCAGTGCGAGAACATGCTGGTGGTGGATGATATTTGTCAGCGATTACAGCAGTCCGCGCTGTCGTTGGATGTGATGCCGCCGGAAATTGTGCGCCTGCGTAAAGTACAGCATCTGCGCCGAACCATTCACGCCACGCTGCGCACCGCATCCGATAGCGCGTGCCTGAATGCGTTACAGCCCACGGCCGCCGTCGCGGGTCTGCCGAGACAAGAGGCTCGCCGTTTTATTGCTGAACATGAACCGTTTGAACGCGGCTGGTATGCGGGTTCCGCAGGTTACCTTTCGCGGCAGCAGTCTGAATTCAGCGTGGCGCTACGTTCGGCAGAAGTGCGGGATCATGTTTTAACGCTTTATGCCGGAGCCGGAATTGTGGCGGGTTCTGATCCAGAACAAGAATGGCAGGAGTTAGAAAACAAAGCAGCAGGGCTAAGATCCCTGTTAGACGGTGATATGTCATAGTTTTGTTTTATGGTTGTTGTGCGAGGTACTGGTTTATATCAAAGTCAGCGCGATAAAAAAAAATATAATAAGGCTGATCTCGATGTTTGCTGAAGGTCAACCAGGCCGACAACAGCTCGATCATTCGTATTTTGCCTATATCCATCATTTTCTGTGAGCATACAGCCAGTACACAGGAAGATGGCGGGAATAACCTGCAACCTGAGTTGTTGAGTACAACATGTCAACAAGTGTATTTAATCGCCGCTGGGCTACATTACTGCTGGAATCGCTGACCCGCCACGGTGTCCGGCATGTCTGCATCGCGCCTGGTTCTCGTTCCACCCCGCTGACGCTGTCTGCGGCGGACAATCACGCACTGATTTGCCACACGCATTTCGATGAGCGGGGGCTTGGGCATCTGGCGCTGGGGCTGGCAAAAGCCTCACGCGAGCCGGTTGCGATTATCGTGACGTCAGGCACCGCCGCGGCGAACCTTTATCCTGCCATCATCGAAGCTGGGCTGACCGGCGAACGTCTGGTGGTGCTGACAGCCGACCGCCCGCCGGAACTGATTGATTGCGGTGCGAATCAGGCGATTCGCCAACATGCACTGTATGCTTCACACCCCACGCTGGCGCTGGATTTACCGCGCCCCACGCCCGACATCCCGGCTAGCTGGCTGGTTTCCTCTGTGGATAGCGCAATGGCGCGACTGACGCACGGCGCGTTGCACATTAACTGCCCCTTTGCTGAACCGTTGTACGGTGCCGATGACGGCACGGCGTATCAGGACTGGTTAATGACGCTGGGCGACTGGTGGAACAGCCGTGAACCCTGGCTGCGTGAAATGCGCCAGAGTACGCTGGCGGTGCAGCCGGACTGGCCGCAGTGGCGACAGAAGCGGGGCGTTGTCCTCGCCGGTCGCGTGACGCCAGAACAAGGTGCGCGACTCGCGGCGTGGGCGAACGAACTGGGCTGGCCGCTGATTGGTGACGTCCTGTCTCAAAGCGGGCAGCCGTTACCCTGTGCGGATATTTGGCTGGCGCATCCTGATGCGGCGGCTCGTCTGCGGCAGGCGGAAATTGTCTTGCAGTTCGGCGGCAGCCTGACCGGTAAGCGCCTGCTGCAATGGCAGGAACAGTGCCAGCCGCAAGAATTCTGGTTAATTGACGATTTGCCGGGACGGTTGGATCCGGCTCACCATCGCGGGCGCCGTCTGGTGGCAGACGTGGGCGAATGGCTGTCTGCGCATCCGGCACATAAACAAGCGCCGTGGGCGGATTTGTTGACGGATATTGCCGACAAAACGCAGCGGCAGATCGACGCGCATCTGGCTTCCCGTTTTGGTGAAGCGCAGCTGGCGCAGCGGATACCGGCACTGTTGCCGCCGGATGGACAGCTGTTTGTCGGCAACAGCCTTGTGGTACGCCTGATCGACGCGCTGGCGCAACTCCCGCAGGGATATCCGGTGTACGGTAACCGCGGAGCCAGCGGCATCGATGGCCTGATCTCCACGCTGGCCGGTGTACAGCGTGCCACGTCAAAAGCCACGCTGGGCATCGTCGGCGATCTTTCTGCGTTATACGATTTGAATGCGCTGGCGCTGCTGCGTCAGGCTCCCGCACCGCTGGTGCTGATTGTGGTGAACAATAACGGCGGCCAGATATTTTCCCTGCTGCCGACGCCGGTTGCACAGCGTGAAGCGTTTTACTGTATGCCACAAGATGTGGAATTCGGCCACGCGGCCGCGATGTTTGGCCTGAATTACGTGCGCGCCGAGAGCTGGGAACAGCTGGCGAATACGGTGGCGAATTGCTGGACTCAAGGCGGCGTCACGCTGCTGGAAGTGGTGGTTGAACCGAAGGACGGCGCAGCAACGCTTAATGAACTGGTCGCGCAGGTGGCGACGTGGTCGCACTAGAGCTTCAAGAGCTAAGCTGCCGGAAGGTGATGCAGGGCGCGGTGGCTTCTGGGCAGCCGTGGTTGGTGTGCCTGCATGGTTTATTAGGCAGTGGCGAAGACTGGCTGCCCGTTCTGCCGTTTTGTCGCGACTGGCCGGTGTTGCTGGTGGATTTACCCGGACACGGTGCGTCGCGAACGATTTCCACAACAGATTTTGCCGATGTTAGCCGCCAGTTAAGCAAGATGCTGTTGGATCAAGGCATTGAGAATTACTGGCTGCTAGGCTATTCGCTCGGCGGGCGTATTGCGATGTATCACGCCTGCAACGGACAGCATGACGGCATGCTGGGGCTGCTGGTCGAAGGCGGTCATCCCGGACTGGCAACGCCGGAATTGCGTACGGAGCGTATCCAGCATGATGCACGCTGGGCGCAACGCTTTCGTCAGGAGCCGCTGCCCACGGTCTTGCAGGACTGGTATCAGCAGGCGGTGTTTGCCGATCTGGATTCAGCGCAGCGTGAACAGCTGATCGCGCGCCGCAGCACGAATCACGGTGCGTCCGTTGCGGCAATGCTGGAAGCGACCTCGCTGGGGCGACAGCCCTTTTTAGCGGAACGCCTCCAGCACCTGTCGATACCTTTTGTTTACTTATGCGGTGCCAGCGACGTGAAGTTTCAAACGCTGGCGGCGCAATACGGCCTGCCGTTACTGAGCGTGGCTCAGGCGGGTCATAATGCTCATCAGGCGAATCCAATGGCCTATGCCGAGCGGGTTCGCTCTTTTCTTTTGCATCACGTTAAGGATTGATAACTATGCTTTATCCGAGTGAAGATCTGCTTTACGCACCGATTGAATGGCACGATTGCAGCGGCGACTTCGCCGATATTCTCTACCATAAATCCATCGATGGCATTGCCAAAATCACGATTAACCGTCCTCAGGTTCGCAATGCGTTCCGTCCGCAAACGGTAAAAGAGATGATTCAGGCGCTCGATAATGCCCGTCACGACGACGGCATCGGGACGATCATTCTGACCGGCGCTGGCGATAAGGCATTCTGCTCCGGCGGCGATCAGAAAGTACGCGGTGACTACGGCGGTTATCAGGATGACAGCGGAGTGCATCACCTGAACGTGCTGGATTTCCAGCGTCAGATCCGTACCTGTCCGAAGCCGGTTGTCGCGATGGTCGCAGGATATTCCATCGGTGGCGGACACGTTCTTCACATGATGTGTGACCTGACGATTGCGGCAGAGAACGCCATCTTCGGTCAAACGGGTCCACGCGTTGGTTCTTTCGACGGCGGCTGGGGCGCGTCTTACATGGCGCGCATCGTCGGTCAGAAGAAAGCGCGTGAAATCTGGTTCCTCTGCCGACAGTACGATGCGGCGCAAGCGCTGGATATGGGGCTGGTTAACACCGTGGTTCCGTTGGCAGATCTGGAAAAAGAGACGGTACGCTGGTGCCGTGAAATGCTGCAAAACAGCCCGATGGCGCTGCGTTGCCTGAAAGCGGCGCTGAACGCAGACTGCGACGGTCAGGCTGGCTTGCAGGAGCTGGCGGGCAACGCCACCATGCTGTTCTACATGACGGACGAAGGGCAGGAAGGCCGTAACGCGTTCAACGAAAAACGTCAGCCTGACTTCAGCAAATTTAAACGGAATCCGTAATGCGTCAGGTCACACTCTATCGTTACAGCGTGCCGATGGAAGCCGGAGTGGTGCTGCGCAATCAGCGTCTGAAAACCCGCGATGGGCTTATCGTTCGCTTGCAAGACGGCGAGCGATTGGGATGGGGCGAGATTGCGCCGTTGCCGGAATTCAGCGTGGAAACGCTGGCAGAGGCGGAATCAGCTGCGCTTGAACAGCTAAAATCGTGGGCGGCAGGGGCGGCATTTTCTGACGATCTTCCGCCTTCTGTTGCCTTTGGCTTGAGCTGTGCGCAGGCCGAGCTGGATCAGCGTCTGCCGCAGGCGGCGGACTATCGCAAAGCGCCATTGTGCAGCGGCGATCCTGACGAGCTGTTTGACATGCTACAGGCGATGCCGGGCGAGAAAGTGGCAAAGATCAAAGTCGGCCTGTACGAAGCGGTGCGTGACGGCATGATCGTTAACGTGCTGCTGGAAGCCTTGCCGGATCTGAAACTCCGTCTGGATGCCAACCGCAGTTGGACGCGTGCCAAAGCGGACGGCTTTGCCCGCTACGTTGCGCCGTCATTACGTTCGCGCATTGCCTTTCTCGAAGAGCCTTGCAAAACCCGTGAGGAATCTCGCGAGTTTGCGCGGGAAACGGGTATCAGCATTGCCTGGGACGAAAGCGTGCGCGATGCGGATTTTCGGGTGGAAGCCGAGCCGGGTGTGAGCGCGATTGTGATCAAGCCTACGCTGGTCGGCAGCCTCGCTCGCTGCCAGCAGCTGGTGCAGGAAACGCATCAGGCTGGATTAACGGCGGTGATAAGCTCCAGCATCGAATCCAGTCTGGGCTTAACGCAGCTGGCGCGTTTGGCGCACTGGCTGACGCCGGACACGATCCCTGGGCTGGACACGTTGGATCTGATGCAGGCGCAGGTGATTCAATGCTGGCCGGAGAGTGCGCTACCGCTGCTGGCTGCTGAGCAACTGGACGTGGTATGGCAATCCTGACTGACTGGCCGTGGCGACACTGGGCTGACCAGACGCCCCAGCCTGTTTCGTTGAATGAGTCTGTCGCCTTGATTGACGACGAAACCCGCTGGAGCTGGCAGTCGCTTGCCCAGCGGGTGGATCATCTGGCAGCGCATTTCACACAGCAGGGCGTGACGGCCGAGAGTACGGTCGCGCTACGCGGGAAAAATAGCGTCCATATGCTGTTCAGCTATTTGGCGCTGTTACAGTGCGGCGTGCGCGTGCTGCCGCTGAATCCACAGTTACCTGATGCATTAACCGAGGCGCTGCTGCCCACGCTGAATGTGGCGTATGGTCTGTGCCTGAATGATAAACCGTGGCCGAATGCGATACGCACGCTTTCTTTGCCGCCAATTTCTTTGTCATCAGACTCTGCGCCATCAGGCGATACCGAAGAAAGTCGCTGCATCGATCGATTACGCTGGCAGGCCGATCTGCTGGCGACGCTGACGCTGACATCCGGCTCCAGCGGGATGCCAAAAGCAGCGGTGCATTCATTTGCTGCCCATCTCTCCAGCGCGGAAGGTGTGGTGCAGATGATGGCATTTTCCTCCAGCGACAGCTGGCTGTTGTCACTTCCGCTCTTTCACGTTTCCGGGCAGGGCATCGTCTGGCGCTGGCTTGCGACTGGGGCAACGCTCGTTGTCCGCGCACATCAGCCTCTGGATAGGGCATTGCGCGACTGCACCCATGCTTCTCTGGTGCCAACGCAACTGTGGCGACTGCTGTCAGAGGGGACATTCCCTTCGGCACTGAAAGCCGTATTGCTTGGTGGCGCGATGATTCCGCAGGCGCTGACACAACAGGCGGAAGCGCGAGGCGTCAGCTGCTGGTGTGGCTATGGTCTGACGGAACTGGCGTCCACGGTCTGCGCGAAACGTGCTGACGGGCGTTCGGGCGTCGGCATGCCGCTGCACGGGCGAGAGATTCGGCTGGCGGAGGATGAAATTCTGCTGCGTGGCAGCACGCTGGCCGCGGGCTATTGGCGTGACGGAAAACTGATTCCATTAGTCGATGATGACGGTTGGTTCCACACGCGGGATCGCGGGCGATTTGCCGAGGATGAATGGCACATTCTGGGGCGTCTGGATAACCAATTCTTCAGCGGTGGAGAAGGGATTCAGCCCGAGAATATCGAAGCCGTACTGTTGACACATCCTGATGTTCAGCAGGCCTGCATTGTGCCTGTTGACGATGCGGAGTTCGGCCATCGTCCTGTTGCGGTATTGGAGGTGGCACAAGCCACGACGCTTGATGCAATACGCGATTGGCTACAGCCACAGCTTGCTGGATTTCAGCGCCCGGTTGCGTATTATGCGCTGCCTGCTGAACTGAAAAATGGTGGGATTAAGCTTTCTCGCCAGCAGGTGAAAAGCTGGGTCAATGCCATGCATCATTCGCCCAACACAACAGGCCGCGCAGCGCGGTCGTAGGTTAGTTGTCCGGTGCGCTGGTGCCGGATTTCGCCACTTTTCGCGGATGATTGGTCTGATTATTGGCGCTGGTTTCACGATCAAATAGCGCCAGCTTCTCCAGAAACCACATGTCCTGAAACCGCATTGGGCTGTGCCTGTCGGAACTCACCGCGCGAGGGGCATCCATCGTTGTAGCGCGCTTTTCTGTGGCTAATTTTCCTTCTCTCATCATCGTTTCCTTCTGCCTGTTTTATCGTCATCCATGGTGATTACTATTATTCACTTTGTCTTTTTGGCGCAAATAGGCGGCGCTTATTGCTGTTATTGTCAGCAGCGCAGAAGGCAAACTTTCATGATTATTAAAAGAATAAATCGCTGCTCAGGGCAATTTCATGCTGGAGTGAGGGGGCGTTTCGGGTAGAATCGGCAACGATAACACCTTTACACGCGCGTTTAACGACGGTTTTTAAGGATATTGAAAATGAAAAAGTTTGTGATTGCCTGTGTGGGAAGCTTGTTACTTGCAAGTGCTTCTGTACATGCCATTAGCCTTTCCGGGGAAGCAGGCCGCGATTACGCAGGTGCCAGTGCGGGCTTCGGTCTGGGCATTCCAGGGCTTGCGGGCAATGTGAGCTATGCCCACGGCGACAACAACAATGATGTATACGGCTTCGGTCTGGGATACACCATTCCTGTTGGCCCACTCAAACTGACGCTGGGTGGTAAAGCACTGTACCTGAATCAGGAGCATGGTAATGATGGCTATGGTGTCGCACTGGGCGGTGGTGTGCAGTGGCCGCTGAGCCGTCAGTTCTCGCTGTATGGTGAAGGTTACTATTCACCGGATTCCTTCTCCAGCCATGTCGACCACTATGTTGAAGGGAAAGCAGGCGTACGCTGGCAGGTGTTTGCACCGCTGAGCGTTGATGTCGGTTACCGCTACATCAACATGGCGCGTGAGAACGGCCCGGATAACAGACTGGCGGATTCTGCCTATATTGGCGTTGGTCTGAGCTTCTAATAGTTCTCTGAAGTTCGAAAGAAAAAGAGCGTGAATGTTGAGTTCACGCTCTTTTTTTATGTCTTGGATTAACCGATGAGAAGGTTAACTAATCGACGGTAGCCAGCCTGCCACCATCGCCAGTTGGATCAGGATAATCGCTACGCCGCTGGCGAAGACCAGTGCCAGAACCGGGGCGCCACCGCGCGTTGCGCGTATTTCAGGGCGCTGTTTGCGTACCTGCCAGCTCAGCAGAACGGGAATAAGCAGTGCCAGCACGGCCAGCGCAATTGCCGCATAGCCTAGCGCCATCACAAAACCTTGCGGATAAAAGAGAGCAAACACCAGCGGGGGAATGAAGGTCAGCAAGCCCGTTTGCGCACGCCCGATGATGCTATTTTTACGTTTAAACAGATCGGCTAAATAATCGAACAATCCAAGCGCCACGCCGAGGAAAGAGGTTGCCAGTGCCAGATCGGCAAACAGGTGGACGGCCAGTTCAACGTGCGGAGAGGCAACCAGCGTACGAATAGCCTGCATCAACCCATTCAATCCCGCCTGATCGGCCAAAATAGCATTGAATGTTGAAGAGCTGAGGCTGCCCAGCATCACGAGCTGCCAGAAAATATAGGCAATCAGCGGTATTACGCTACCGATAAGGAATATTCGGCGCAGCTTACGGCTGTCGCCACCCATGTAGTGCACGATACTGGGGATACTGCCGTGAAAGCCGAACGACGTCAGAATGACGGGTAATGCCGAGAGCGTCAGGCCCTGTTGCAGTGGTAGCGTTAAGAGGTTGACGCGCTGAATATGCGGCACCATGACGGCCAGCATGATGACAAGCATCAGTACTTTGCCGCTAAACAGGATACGGTTAAACAAATCGACGGAGGAGGTGCCGATACAGACGACGCCGCCGGCAACCAGCGTGAAGAGCAGAATGCCTGCGGACAATGGAAGTGAGTAGCCACTCCACTGGCTAATACTGCTGGCGAGCAGCTCGCCTGCGCCGCTGATATACGCTGCCGTTAGCGCATACATCAGAAATAGCATACTGAAACCGGTGATCCACTGTCCCCAGCGGCCGAGGTAGATTTTTGCCAACGTGCCTAGCCCGGTGTGCGAAGGCTGATGCTGATACACTTCAACCAGCAATAAGGCGCTGTAACACATCAGTGCCCACAAACCGATTAATATCATCAATGTAGTACCAAACCCGACGCCGGCGGTTGCTAGCGGCATCGCCAACATTCCAGCTCCGATAGTGGTGCCTGCAACGATAAAAATGCTGCCAAGAGTACGATTTTTCACCTATTCCTCTATAAATAGCGTGGCTATCCAGATATTTTTGGCAGCAGGGTAGAGTATTCAGTGATTTCTGTCAAAACGCCGTTACGAGGGGTGTAATTTTATATTTACACTGGAGTGAGGTTCGTCGGCGGTGGCGTATTTTGGGGCGGGCTGAAAGAAATATTGTGTTTGTTCATCCGACTTTTTAAAGTGGTTTCAGGATCGTCACGAGGAATAAAAAAATGCTTAGGGTCGAGATGTTATGTACCGGCGATGAAGTGCTGCATGGTCAGATTATTGATACCAATGCGGCCTGGCTGGCGGATTATCTGTTTCAGCAGGGATTACCGATGACCAGCCGGATGACGGTGGGGGACGATCTCGATGCGCTGGTGACGGCGATAACGCAGCGTAGCCAGATAGCCGATATTCTGATTGTGAACGGCGGCTTAGGGCCGACCAGCGACGATCTCAGCGCGTTGGCAGCGGCCACCGCAGCAGGAGAAGGGCTGGTTGAGCACGCGGAATGGCTGGCGCGTATGGAGGCGTTCTTTGCCGAGCGTGGCAGAGTGATGGCACCGAGCAACCGCAAACAGGCACAAATCCCCGCCAGTGCGGAAATGGTGGATAACCCGGTGGGCACCGCCTGTGGCTTTGCACTGCAACTGAACAAATGCCTGATGTTTTTTACGCCGGGCGTGCCGTCTGAGTTTAAGGTCATGGTCGATCAGCAAATTATGCCGCGCCTGCGTGAGCGTTTTGCTGTTGCTGATGCCCCGCTGTGCCTACGCCTGACCACCTTTGGCCGATCCGAGAGCGATCTGGCAAGCCAGTTGGACGGCATGGCGTTACCGCCGGGCGTGGTGTTGGGCTACCGCTCTTCTATGCCGATTATCGAGCTCAAGCTAACCGGCCCTGCTGCACAGCAGGAAAACATGGAGCAACTGTGGGAAACGGTGCGCACCGTGGCAGGGGAAAATACCATCTTCGAAGGAACCGAAGGGTTACCGGCACAGCTGGCACGGCGTCTGGCTGAGCGTGATATGACGCTGGCAGTGAGTGAAGATTTCACGGCAGGATTGCTCAACTGGCAGCTCCAGTCGGCAAATACGCCGCTGGCGGGCGGAGAACTGCTGGCAAAGGTTGAGGATACTAACCTGTCTGGGCTAGCGGACTATGCTCGCCATCTGGCGGAGCGTCAGGGGGCGTCGTTAGCGCTGGTTGTGGGTAACCGGAATGATGCGGAGCTGTCATTAGCGCTGCATACGCCGGAAGGATCTTTCGCCCAAACGATACAGTTCAACGTACAGCGCTACAGCCTGAAAACGCATCAGGAAGTTGTTGCGATGCTGGCGATGAACATGCTGCGCCGCTGGCTAAACGGCTGGTCAGTGTACGGCGGACACGGTTGGATCACGGTGTTGAAGACGCTGTAGTCAGCGGGGAATTACCGAGGATCTTATCCTTAACCTGCCTTAGCCACACTTCTATTCGGCTTTCGGGGTTAGTTTCGTGCGCGATAATACCGTCATTTTCATGCTACCTCGTAGCACGCGCCCGACACGGGACGGCTCAATCGCCGCTCGCCCCGTGCCCCCAGGCTTTTTGGCGTGAATTGCGCCGCTGTGCGGTGCCTTCGGCGCTCGTTTCCGCTTGTCGAGCCGCTGGTGACGCGTTCCCTACGCGGCACCAGCTTGCGCGGCATCCATGCCGCTCACTCGGCGGTAACGATCACCTCAGCGCAATTTTTACGCCGGGTTAGCACGCCCGAAACTATCGCATCAATCTAGCATAAGCCGATAAGCCGCTAATACTCGCCTGCAAATAAAAAGGCCAGAATCAACATTCTGGCCTTTTCCACAAGAG
This sequence comes from Pectobacterium sp. HCp5_1, assembly GCF_032905925.1. Taxonomy (NCBI): domain Bacteria; kingdom Pseudomonadati; phylum Pseudomonadota; class Gammaproteobacteria; order Enterobacterales; family Pectobacteriaceae; genus Pectobacterium; species Pectobacterium sp. HCp5_1. The sequence goes on along the minus strand of NZ_JAUMIO010000005.1, from coordinate 124,205 downwards.
AATCAATACAGCAACGAGTAGAGCTGTCGACGGTAGCGGGCGGCGAGGGCGTCGCTGGTGCCGAGGGCGGCCATGATGTCCATTAGCGTTTTACGTGCGCTGCCGTTAGCGGCGGCCAGATCTTTCTTCAGGAAGCCCATCAGCAGTTCGAGCGCTTCTTCGTTACGCCCAACCTGATGCAGTTGCAGCGCAAGCTGTACCGCCAGCTCCGCATTTTGCGGGTCGGCGTCCAACTGCTGTTGTAGATGCTGAATTTCTGGCGTATCTGCTGCCTGTTTCAGCAACTCAATCTGGGCAACAAGGCTGTGATAGCGGGTATCCCTGTCTTGCAAAGGAATGGTGGCCAACACGGCTTCCGCATCTTCACTGCGGTTGATCTGAATCTGCACTTCTGCCAGCATCAGACCGATGTCGCTGCGCTGTTGGCTGAGTTGCCAGGCGTCTTTCAGCAGTTGCATCGCTTCCGGCAGTTTGTCTTCCTGAATCAGCTGCTGCGCCTGTGCGACTTTCAGCTCTTCTTCTTTCGGCAGTGCGCGTTTCAGCAACTCACGGATGGCCTCTTCCGGCTGTGGCCCCTGAAAACCGTCCAGCGGTTGCCCGTCTTTAAACAGATACACGGTTGGGATTGAGCGCAGGCCAAACTGGGCGGCTACGCGCTGTTCGGCATCACAGTCAACCTTCGCCAGAACAAACTGTCCGGCGTACTCCTGCGCCAGCTTGTCCAGTACCGGTTCCAGCTCCAGGCAGTGCTGGCTACGCCCCGACCAGAAGTAAAACAGGACTGGCAGTGTCGTGGAGTGTTCCAACACCTGATGCAGGTTGGATTCATTGACGTCAACGATAGTCGCTTGTTGTTCTAACATGAGTAGTCTCTCTTACTTCTTGAATTCATTTGACTCTTAGATGGGGCCTGTCGGTGTCACTTACAAGCCTTGTGCAGAGGTGAGTGCGCAATACATCGCCCTCTGCGACCTTATCCTCGTAATACCTTATCCAGAAGACACCCCGGTAGCAAACGACGCAGCCAGGTTAAGGCGTGAGCCACCAGCGTCACGGGATAGCGTAATTTAGGCCGTGAGCTTTCCAGCGCATGATGGAGCTTCGGTAATATCGCTTCCGGCGGCAGCGTGAAGCGCTTGGCGATGCTGGGGTTGGTCACCGGTTTGTCCGTCTGCGTCTGTGCGACATTGCTGGTAAAGCGCGTACTGATCGGGCCGGGCTCGATCAGGCTGACGTGCAGGCCGCTGCCGTGGAGTTCCATACGCAACGCATCTGACCAGGCTTCCAGCGCATATTTGCTGGCGGCATACGCACCGCGACCTGGCGTTGACACCAGTCCCAGTACGGAACTGGTCTGGATGATGCGGCCTTCACCATGAGGCAGCATCGCAGGTAATAACAGCTGCGTGAGCTGATGCGTGCCGAACAGGTTGCTGGAAAACTGCCGTTCAAGCTGCTGGCGCGAAATGGTATTTAACGGACCATACAGGCCGTATCCGGCGTTATTAAACAAACCGTACAGGCGGTTATTGGTCAGCCTGATCACCTCCGCAGCGGCTTGCTCCACGCTGGCGCTGTCATCCAGATCGAGCGTAATCGCTTCCAGGCCTAGCGCAGTCAGACGAGCAACATCCTCTGTACGGCGGCAGGCTGCAATCACGCGATAGCCACGTTTTTGCAGATCCTGAGCGGCAATCAGGCCAATGCCGCTGGAGCAACCGGTAATGAAGACCGTTTTTTGCATAACTTTACCTAATTCAAAAGCCTATTTATTAAGACTCATGGTTAACTAAGGGTTCCAGCTGCTTCGCCATCCATTCTGCGATAAACGGTTGGGCATCCCGGGTTGGATGGATGCCATCTTCCATCATCCACTCCGGTTTAAGATACACCTGCTCCATAAAGAAAGGCAGCAGCGGAAGTGCAAACTGCTCCGCCAATTTGGGGTAGATATTGCTGAATGACTCGGTGTAGCGACGGCCATAGTTGGTCGGCAAACGGATCTGCATGAGCAGTGGCTGGGCGTCAGCTTGTTTGACCAGCGTGATGATTTTCGTCAGATCCTGCTCGATATTGGCTGCCGGAAATCCCCGGAGCCCATCATTGCCGCCCAGTTCAATCAACACCCAACGCGGCTGATGCTGTTTCAGCAGGGCAGGAAGTCGCGCCAGCCCTTGTGCTGTGGTGTCACCGCTAATACTGGCGTTAACCACCGCGATGCCTTTTTTCTGCGTCTGCCACTGTGTGTTCAGCTGCGTTGGCCACGCGTTAGCGGCCGGCATCTGATAGCCCGCACTGAGGCTATCGCCCAGAATTAATAATGTGTCAGCGGCGAAAGCGCGTACGCTGCATAATCCCAGAAGCAAAAGGACGAAAACATGTTTGCGAAGACCAGCCCAGCGAGTGCTACGCCAAGCGAAACTGCGCACGTAGAAAACATTCTTGAAGTTCATCATCTTAGTAAGCACGTTGGTCAGGGAGAAAATCGGCTTTCCATCCTTACCGGAGTTGAGCTTATTGTCAAACCTGCGCAGACAATTGCCCTGATTGGGGAATCTGGTTCGGGGAAATCGACCTTACTGGGGATTTTGGCCGGGCTGGATGATGGCACGGAAGGCGACGTGAGCCTGATGGGCAAGTCACTCAACGCATTGGATGAAGAAGGTCGTGCGGTGCTGCGCGCTCAGCACGTTGGTTTTGTCTTTCAGTCTTTCATGCTGGTGCCGACGCTGAATGCGTTGGAGAACGTACAGTTACCCGCGTTGCTGCGCGGTGAAAGCGACAGCCACAGCCGTGGTCAGGCCGAGCAGCTGTTACAGCAGCTCGGGCTAGGTGAGCGCTTACATCATCTTCCCGCTCAGCTTTCCGGCGGTGAGCAGCAGCGTGTGGCGCTGGCACGCGCGTTCAGCGGTCGTCCTAACGTCTTGTTTGCCGATGAACCTACCGGAAATCTGGATCGTAAAACCGGTGAACGCATCGTTGATTTGCTGTTTTCCCTCAATCGCGATTATGCCACGACGCTGATTCTGGTGACGCACGATGAACAGCTGGCGGCGCGCTGCGAGCGACGTCTGCGGTTAGTCGACGGCAAGCTGCGGGAGGACGCATGATCTGGCGGTGGTTCTGGCGCGAATGGCGCTCTCCTTCCTTATTGATTGTCTGGCTGGCGCTAACGCTGGCGGTGGCTTGCGTGCTGGCGTTGGGCACCATCAGCGACCGCATGGAAAAAGGGCTCAGCCAGCAGAGTAGAGATTTTCTGGCAGGTGACCGCGTGCTGCGTGCGTCGCGGCCTGTCGCGGACACCTGGCTTCAGGAAGCGGAGCAGCGCGGGCTGACGCTTAGCCGCCAGATTTCTTTCATGACCATGACATTTGCGGGCGATACGCCGCAGCTGGCGCAGGTTAAAGCGACGGACCAACGCTATCCGCTGTACGGTAATTTGCAGACGCGCCCTGAAGGGCTGCATGCGGAAGCGGGAACGGTGCTGGTGGCTCCACGACTGTTGGCCTTACTTGATCTGAAAGTCGGTGACATGCTGGACGTCGGCGATACCTCGCTGCGCATCAGCGGTGAACTGATTCAGGAACCGGATGCCGGCTTTAATCCGTTTGAGACCGCGCCGCGTATTCTGATGAATCTGGATGATGTCGAGAAAACGGGGGCGATTCAGCCGGGGGGCCGCATTACCTGGCGCTATATGTTTTCTGGCAATGAGAAGCAAATTAGTGAATTCAGCAATTTCATCAAGCCACAGCTTAAGCCCGATCAGCGCTGGTATGGCATGGAAGACTCCGAAGGCGCGCTGAGCCAGTCGTTAAAAAGGTCGCAGCAGTTCCTGTTGCTGTCGGCGTTGCTGACGCTGCTGTTGTCTATTGCCGCGGTCGCAGTGGCGATGGGGCACTACTGCCGCAGCCGCTATGATTTGGTCGCTATTCTAAAAACGCTGGGGGCAGGCAAACAGGCGCTGAGGCGATTAATCATCGGGCAGTGGCTTTCCGTACTTGGTCTGGCAGCGGTTTGCGGTAGCGTGCTCGGCCTTGGGTTTGAGGCGCTGCTGATGAAAATGCTGGCGCCGGTGCTGCCTGCAACACTGCCAGCCTCCGGGCTGTGGCCGTGGGTATGGGCGCTGGGATCGCTGGTGCTGATCTCACTGCTGGTTGGGCTGCGTCCTTATCGACTGCTGCTGGCGACACAGCCGCTGCGCGTGTTGCGTCAGGATGTGGTGGCGAACGTGTGGCCGCTGCGCTATTACCTGCCGATCGTCCTGATTATTGTCGTCGGGCTGCTAGCCGTGTTGTCCGGTGGCGGCGTGTTGCTGTGGTCGCTGCTTGGCGGTGTGGCGGTGCTGTCGCTACTTTTGGGTGTCATTGGCTGGGGTGGTCTGCTGCTGCTACGGCGTTTGACGGTTAAACGACTGGCGTTGCGTCTGGCGATTAATCGCCTGCTGCGCCAGCCGTGGTCGACGCTTAGTCAACTGGCTGCGTTTTCGCTGTCCTTCATGCTATTGGCGCTGCTGCTGGTGATGCGCGGTGATTTGCTTGAACGCTGGCAGCAGCAGTTACCGCCGGGTAGCCCGAACTATTTCCTGCTGAATATCACGGCAGATCAGGTGCCACAGATAAGGGATTTCCTTTCTCAGCATGAGGTGATGCCGGAGCAGTTCTTCCCCATTATTCGTGCGCGCCTGACGGAGATTAATCAGCAGGTTGCGACGGAAGTGATCCACGAGGACGATCCGGGGGGGAACACGGTGAACCGTGAGCTGAACCTGACCTGGATGAACGGGATCCCGCAACACAATGTGTTGGTAGAGGGCGAAGCGCCGAAGACGGGCGAAGTCTCGATGGAAGCGAAAGAAGCCAAAGAGATGGGGATCAAGATTGGCGATACGCTGACCTTTACCGGCGACACGCAGCCGTTTAGCGCCACGGTGACCAGTTTCCGTCAGGTGGATTGGGAAAGCTTGCGTCCGAATTTCTTCTTTATTTTCCCTGTGGGGGCGTTGGATAACCAGCCGCAGTCCTGGCTGACCAGCTTCCGCTACGATGGCGACGAGAAGATGATTACGCAACTGAATCGCCAGTTCCCGACGGTGAGCGTGCTGGATATCGGCAGTATTCTGCGTCAGGTTGGGCAGGTCTTGCAGCAGGTGAGTCGCGCGCTGGAGATTATGGTCATCCTGGTGCTGTTCTGTGGCGTGCTGCTGTTGCTGGCTCAGATTCAGGTTGGGATGCGTCAGCGACGTCAGGAACTGATGGTGTATCGAACGCTGGGGGCTGGGCTGCGTCTGCTGCGTACCACGCTGTGGTGTGAATTCGCGGTGCTGGGCCTGGTTGCGGGAACTGCGGCGGCGATTGGCGCAGAGTCGGCCCTGTGGTTGTTGCAGCGTAAGGTCTTTAACTTTGCCTGGGAACCGAATATCGGGATGTGGATAGCACTGCCGTTAATCGCGGCGTTCCTTCTGTCGCTCTGCGGCGGCTGGCTGGGGCTGCGTCTGTTACGCGGTAAAGCACTGTTCCGGCAGTTTTCGGGGTAATGCACTAACAGAAGGCTGGCGCATTGCTGGCCTAAGATTGCTGATAAAGTCCGTAGAGCGGGCGCAACGGATAGATCGTAAAGACGCTGCAAGTACGTCCATGTAAGCTCGGATTGCGCCATCCCTGGCGCAAACGCTTTACTCTTCTATTCCGTTACGCCCGTTTTCATTCGGTAAATAGGCTTGTCAACGACCTGAGGCTGGCACATTGCCAGCCAGAATTTACTGACTTATAGAACTTCCTGGTGCTTCGCCGCCGGTTCCCGTCACGGTTTTGTGCTTCGCCAGATATTGATGTTGGAAAATGCACATGCGGATCGTGTTGCGATATTCACCGTTGATGAAAAACTCGTGGATCAGTTCGCCTTCGACCTCAAACCCCAGTTTGCTGTAGATGTGGATCGCCTTCTGGTTTTCCTTATCCACAATCAAATACAGCTTATAGAGGTTCAACACCGAGAAGCCGTAATCCATCGCCAGCTTGGCTGCCGCGCTGGCGTAACCTTTGCCTTGATACGCGGGATCGATAATGATCTGAAATTCCGCGCGGCGGTGGATGTGGTTAATCTCCACCAGCTCAACCAGACCGACTTTGGTCTGCTCGTGTTCAATAATGAAGCGCCGCTCGCTTTGGTCATGAATATGTTTGTCGTACAGATCGCTGAGTTCGACAAAGGCCTCGTAAGGCTCTTCAAACCAATAACGCATCACACTGGCATTGTTATCCAACTGATGAACAAAAGTGAGATCGTCCCGCTCCAGCGGTCGTAGCCGAACGGAATTGCTCGTACCGGACATAGTGAATCCTTAATTGATAAAAGGGACGTGAACCGCTGTTACTGAGGTCACGTTGGCATAAGTATGCCAACGCTAGTATAGCGGCGGGGAAGCTGGTGCTGAACGCTGAATGTGGAATGAAACACAACAAGGTGCCCCGCATCGGTGAGACGCGGAGCGAAAGTGCATCAGAAATCGACGCTGGCGCGCAGTACCACCTGACGCGGTTCACCGATGGCGACGCGCAGATTGTTACCGCTGGAGGGATAATAGGTCTGGTCGAACAGGTTCTTCACGTTGAGCTGCCATTTCACCTTGTAACCGTTGAGCGGCAGACTATAGGCAACAAAGGCATCGGCGACGGTGTAATCATCCAGATAGAAGGTATTTGCTGCATCACCCGCGCGACGGCTGACGTAGCGCGCGCCTGCGCCAGCACGAAGATCGTCACCAGCCGCCAAACCAATGTTGCCGAAGTCCTGCGTCAGGAACAGCGAGGCGGTATGGCGCGCAGCGTTAGGCATGCGTTTGCCGTTATTTTTTGGATCGGCAGTGACGCGAGCGTCGGTATAGGCATAGGAACCGATCAGGCTTAAGGAATCGGTGATATTGCCCGCCAGATCCAGTTCGACACCTTGCGAACGTACCGTGCCTGCAGTGCGTGTTACCGTTTGACCATTTATCAGCTCGTCCACCATTACGTTTTGTTTTTCAATATCGAACAACGCCACGTTACCAGTAATGCGGTTGGGCAGGTCCCATTTGGTTCCTATTTCGTAAGATCGTCCTAACTCTGGTGGCAGTGAATCGATTTGTGTAGCGATAGAGGTGTTCGGTTTGAATGATTCACTATAGCTGGCATAAAGCGAAGAATAGGATGTCAGGCTATAAACCACACCCGCACGTGGGACAACGCGACTGTAGGTGCTGTCAGTACGCGTGACGAACGGACGCCCTTTGCCAGACATCGTATCGAACGTGTCATAACGCAGGCCACCCAGCAACTGCCAGCGATCGTTAAGACGAATAGCATCTTGCATAAAGAAGGCTTTGCTATCGATATTTTCACGCTGATCGCTTTCGGCGGCGAGAACGTTAGTTGACGCAGGGAGCTGCCCATAGACCGGATTATAAATATCAAATCCAGATGTGCTCTTTGTTGCGCGGATCATATCACCGCGGAAGGTTCGGTCTGCTTCGTAATCAAATCCAAGCAGCAATTGGTGATTGATGCGTCCCCAGTCCACATCGCCATTCAGCGTGAGTTGGACGATTTGAGCCTGAGAATGTGCATCGGCGGTTGCATCTGCACGGCGAGTCAGTATTCCTGTGTTAGCGTTATAACTCATCGCCCGCGCCTGATTGTCGCTGTAGCGGTTGCGGTTATACGAATAGGTGAGGCTGCTTTTCCAGCGGTCATTGAGGTTACGGTCAACCTGCATGGTGACGCTGTCCTGATCGCCGCGTGTTGCATTGTAGCTTTCATCAAAGCGGCGATCGCGTGGCGTATTAACCGGCTTGCCCGTCCTCGGATCGATAAGAGTGCCGCGATCGAAAGGTGTCAGGTATTCCATATGTTCGTAGGCTACGCGCACGGTGGTGTCTTCGCCGTACCACATGAGGGATGGCGCAACCGTCGTTTGGCGGTTACGCCCGAAGTTGCGCCAGTAATCAGTTTCATCGTGATCGACCACCATACGGTAAGCCAGACCGGACGTACCTAACGGGCCAGTGACATCCAACTGCCCGCCGCCGCCTTTGAAGCTGCTTCCCCAGCCTTCAATGTGCGTTTTCTGTACCAACTCAGGCTTTTTACTGATGACATTGATGACGCCGCCGGGTTCGCCCATGCCGTAGAGCATGGAGGCCGGGCCTTTCAGCACTTCGACGCGTTCGCTGCTGGGCGTAAAGTTACGTGCTTGAATGGAACGCACGCCATCACGAAAGATTGAACCGTCGCGGTTATCGCCGAAGCCACGTTTGATGATGGCATCCTGTGTGCCGCCCAGCGTATTGGACTGGGTGATGCCGCTGACGCTATACAGTGCTTCATCAATGTTGCGTACCGCACGATCGTCGAGTACCTGAGTCGGGACGACGTTGACGGCCTGCGGGACATCCAGCAGGCGGCTTTCGGTACGGGTGCCGGTCACGGTTTTATGCGGCTGATAGCCGACTTCTTTTCCTACCTGATCGCCAGTGGTGGCGTTTACCACCATGGTGTCTTCTTTGCCATCAACGATGGCTGCCTGAATGCTAAACGGCAACAGTGCCAGCAGCGGCCAGCCGTGACGTAACGTGGTCTTTTTATTCATGTGAAATCTGACTCCAATAAATCCCTGAAAATTCAATAGGTAAAAACTGCTGATAAAGTTGTTGTAGTGTTTGTTGCGGATCGATATCGGCAAACCGATCCGGGTAGAGTGCCTTGGCAAACATTTCGACCATGACGACGTGGTACGGGCTGAGATAGAAGTTGTGCCACATACTCCAGGCATGGCCCGTTTGCACGGCGCGCAGGTGAGACAAAATAGGTTCCTGACGGATAAGCGTGTCGAAGCTTTCTTTCGCCTGCGTGGCGTTAACCAGAGGTCCGAGCATCAGGCTGGAGAAACGTTTGCCCTCCGGTCCTGCCATGCCGGTGGCGATATAGACGTCGGGATTGGCGGCCAGAACGCGCTCCGGGCTTAGCTCTCCGTAGACGGTATTGATGGTGCCGCTGGCAATATTCTCGCCGCCAGCGAAAGTCAGCAGATCGCCCAGGCTGCCGCCGACCGCCGTGGTGCAGCAGGTATCTCGTCTGCCCAGATGCAGATGCAGCATGACCGTCGGTTTCTTGCCGTGGTATTGCGCGATGCGTTGGCGAATCACGTCCATATGCTGCTGATAGAAATTGCTGAAGGCGGTAGCGCGCGAAGATTGATTCAGTACCTCACCGAGCAGATGAATACTGGGTAATGTGTTGTTCAGCAGATCGATACGCAGATCGACGTAAATAAACGGGATCCCCGCACGGGTCAGCGTTTGTTGCAGAAGGTCTTCATTAGCCGCATTTTTTGCCAGCCGTGGAAGAATGACCAGGTCGGGTTTTAACGGCAGCAGCATTTCTGCATTTATCGCTTGCAGGCTGCCGTTACCTAACTGGGAGATCTGGCTCAGCTGTGGGAATTTTTCGATATAACGTGACCAGCTCTGCGCATCGTAGCGTGCCATATCTCCCGGCCAGCCGACGACATGTTTTGCCGGATTATCAAGCTGGAGCAACGCCAGCGTATACAGCATGCGGCTCTCGCCAAGAATGATGCGCTGAGGATTGTCTGGGATCGTGACCTGTCGGCCTAAAATGTCGGTGACGGTTTTTGCCTGCAAGAGCGGGCTAAGAAACAGCAGGCAAAGCAGTAAGACGGTACGCATGGTGGAGTTCACAAAATTTAAGATGGGGAAAGATAATCATTGTCATTTTCGTTTTCAACCGATGAAGAGTGCGTGTAATTTGGGTTGATAGAAATGTTCTTTTTTATCTGAGTCTTAGTGATTATTTCGTAAAGATTAGTAAATATTTAAAGCGCAGCGAGGGAAGGGAAAAGGGGGATAATTAATGAGTGGGTGTGAAAAAGAAGACGTAATAAAAAGTAAGGCTCCGCAGGGGAACCTTACTCTGTGATGAAGCGATGAGCTGACAACATCACTCGGCAGCGTAGCCCTGCGGTGGAATACGCACGCTGTCCAGCCAGGCTTCATTATCCCGCATCACCAGTCTGCCGTTCAGGAACCAGTTGATGACCATCGGATAAATCGTATGCTCGTGCGTCTTCACGCGTTCGCTCAGGCTTTCTTCCGTGTCGTCACTGAATACAGGCACTTTCGCTTGCAGAATCAGTGGGCCGCCATCCAGTTCATCGGTGACGAAATGGACGGATGTCCCATGTTCCCGGTCGCCATTTTCCAGCGCCTTGCGGTGTGTATGCAGGCCAGGATATTTGGGCAGCAGGGAAGGGTGAATGTTCAGCATTTTGCCGGTAAACTGGGCAACAAATTCCGGGCTAAGAATCCGCATGTAACCTGCCAGAACCACCAGCGCCGGCTCATATTGCTCAATTTCATTTGCCAGTGCGGCATCAAATGCGGCGCGGTCGGCAAAATCTTCAGGGTTCAGGACGCACGTAGGAATGTCCGCATCCTGTGCGCGTTCTAGCCCGTAAGCCTCCGCATTATTGCTGAATACGGCGACGATTTTTCCTTTAAGGCGTGCGTTCTTACAGGCGTCAATCAACGCCTGTAAGTTGCTTCCATGACCTGAAATCAGCACAACGATGTTTTTCATCAGTTAATAACCACTGCGTCTCCGGCATCGGTTTGAGTAATGACGCCGATTTTCCATGCGTTTTCGCCGCTGCTGTTGAGTAATGCAACGGCCTCGTCTGCCTGTTCGGCTGGCAGTGCGATGATCATACCAACACCGCAGTTGAAAGTACGATACATTTCGTGGCGGCTGACATTACCGGCCTGTTGCAGCCAGTTGAAAACGGCAGGCCATTGCCAGCTGGATTCGTCGATCGTCGCCTGCATGCCTTCTGGCAGTACGCGCGGGATATTTTCCCAGAAGCCGCCGCCAGTCAGGTGAGAAATGGCGTGGACATCGACTTTCTCAATCAGGGACAGTATAGATTTCACGTAGATTTTGGTCGGGGCCAGCAGGTGATCGGCCAGTGATTTGCCTTCCAGCTCGAACTGCTCTGGATCGGTCTTGCTGACTTCGAGCACTTTGCGCACCAGCGAATAGCCGTTTGAGTGCGGGCCGCTGGAAGCGAGGGCAACCAGAACATCGCCGTTCTGCACTTTGCTGCCGTCAATAATTTCTGATTTTTCTACGACACCGACGCAGAAGCCGGCAACGTCGTAGTCTTCACCGTGATACATACCCGGCATTTCGGCGGTTTCGCCACCGACCAGCGCACAGCCTGATTGCTTACAGCCTTCCGCGATACCGGTAATCACACTGGCAGCGGTGTCAACATCCAACTTGCCCGTGGCGTAATAGTCGAGGAAGAACAGTGGCTCGGCGCCCTGAACGACGAGATCGTTCACGCACATTGCAACCAGATCGATACCAATCGTATCGTGGCGTTTCAGGTCCATCGCCAGGCGCAGTTTGGTGCCGACTCCGTCAGTGCCGGAAACCAGAATCGGTTCGCGGTATTTTTGCGGTAAGGCGCACAAGGCACCGAAACCACCCAATCCACCCATAACTTCTGGGCGACGGGTCTGTTTCACTACACCTTTGATACGGTCGACCAATGCATTGCCTGCATCGATATCCACGCCTGCGTCTTTATAGCTGAGAGAGGTTTTGTCGGTCACTGCTGAGTCCCCACGAAGGTTACGGGTCGTATTCAGAAAACACGGTATTTAGAAAACATACTGTGGTAAAAATAATGCGCGCTAATTCTAACAGTGTAGGCAATCGTTTGCGAGTGATGAGTCATCGGCTGGCTATTTTTCGTTAATGGCGACAATTTCTCTTCTCGGTTGATCTGGATCAGGCTGAATCATATGGCGCTAAGTAAAAAAGGCGGTATAATCCCGCGATTTTTTTTACGACGGGCTCTTGTGCCCGCCGCCCTGCGGGCCGCCGCAAGCGGTGTTTAAAAACGCGTTTGGCGTTTTTGTCCGTCCACTAGCCGATGGGGAGATAATGATGAAGATCGTCGAGGTGAAACACCCACTCGTCAAACACAAACTGGGTTTGATGCGTGAGAACGATATTAGCACGAAGCGTTTTCGTGAGCTGGCTTCCGAAGTAGGAAGTTTGCTGACTTACGAAGCGACGGCTGACCTGGCAACCGAAAAAGTCACCATTGATGGCTGGTGCGGTCCGGTTGAAGTCGATCAGATCAAAGGCAAGAAAATTACCGTCGTACCGATTCTGCGTGCAGGGTTGGGGATGATGGAAGGCGTGCTGGAAAATGTCCCTAGCGCGCGTATCAGCGTTGTCGGCATCTACCGTGATGAAGAGACGCTGGAGCCTGTTCCTTATTTCCAGAAGCTGGTTTCCAATATCGAAGAGCGCATGGCGCTTGTAGTTGACCCTATGCTGGCAACCGGCGGTTCAATGATCGCGACGATCGATCTGCTGAAAAAAGCGGGTTGTCACAGCATTAAGGTGCTGGTGTTGGTTGCCGCTCCAGAAGGGATTGCCGCACTGGAAAAAGCCCATCCAGATGTCGAGCTTTACACGGCATCCATCGATAAAGGCCTCAACGAGCAGGGTTACATCATGCCGGGCCTGGGTGATGCGGGCGATAAAATATTTGGTACGAAATAACAGGTAAGCCGACTTATAGTCGGCTTTTTTTTGGCGCAAGGATACCCGTCATACTTCAAGCTGCTTGTGCGTTGGCCGCCCTTACTCACTCCAGTCACTTACTTGTGTAAGCTCCTGGAGATTCGTGCGGTTGCCGCGTTACAAGGCCATAAATGGGCCTTGCCCTAAAGGGTCAACGCAGAGCGTTGTTCAAAACGTTAACGTTTTGTCACGCAACTCGAATTATTTAGGGTATCGGTATTGCCTATGGTGCGCCACGGCCTGTGTTACGTCACACGCGGTTCTTTTATACATCAGCAGTCAACATGTTCCTGCTTCACTACGGTGAGGCGGGGTAAGTCTGGCTGTGATAATAAGTGCGGGTCTACCTGCACACATAAATAGCAACACTAGATAACAACACTACAGAGGATATTGAAGATGACTCGTCGCGCCATCGGGGTAAGTGAACGACCACCCTTGTTACAAACCATCCCGTTGAGTTTCCAGCATCTGTTCGCGATGTTTGGCGCTACCGTTCTGGTACCCATTCTGTTCAAGATCAATCCGGCAACCGTACTGTTATTCAACGGTGTGGGGACGCTGCTTTATTTATTCATTTGTAAGGGCAAAATCCCAGCGTATTTGGGGTCGAGCTTCGCGTTTATTTCCCCGGTTTTACTGCTGTTGCCGCTGGGGTATGAAGTTGCACTGGGTGGCTTCATTATGTGCGGCGTGTTGTTCTGTCTGGTGGCGCTGATTGTTAAGAAAGCGGGCACCGGCTGGCTGAATGTGCTGTTTCCGCCTGCGGCGATGGGGGCGATTGTTGCGGTTATCGGCCTTGAACTGGCCGGTGTCGCAGCGGGAATGGCTGGGCTGCTGCCTGCCGATGGCACTTCTGTCGATTCTACCGCGGTGACGATTTCACTGGCGACGCTGGCAATCACCATTCTGGGCTCGGTGCTGTTTCGCGGCTTTCTGGCGATCATCCCGATTCTGATCGGGGTACTGGCTGGCTATGCGCTGTCGTTCGCGCTGGGCGTGGTGGATTTGACTCCGATTCGTGAAGCACACTGGTTCGCGATGCCGACATTCTATACGCCACGTTTTGAGTGGTTTGCCATTCTGGCGATTCTGCCTGCGGCGCTGGTGGTGATTGCGGAACACGTTGGTCACCTGGTGGTGACGGCGAATATCGTGAAGAAAGACCTGATGCGTGAACCGGGGCTGCATCGCTCCATGTTCGCCAACGGCATTTCTACCGTGCTGTCCGGCTTCTTTGGCTCTACCCCAAACACGACTTACGGTGAAAACATCGGCGTGCTGGCGATTACTAAAGTGTACAGCACCTGGGTGATCGGTGGTGCAGCAATCCTCGCGATTCTGCTCTCCTGCGTGGGCAAACTGGCGGCGGCAATTCAGGCTGTACCGGTTCCCGTTATGGGCGGCGTATCGCTGCTGCTGTACGGCGTAATTGGTGCATCCGGTATTCGCGTGCTGATTGAATCCAAAGTGGATTACAACAAAGCGCAGAACCTGATCCTGACCTCAGTGATCCTGATCATCGGCGTCAGCGGTGCGAAAGTGCACCTGGGCGCAACCGAACTGAAGGGAATGGCGCTGGCGACGGTTGTTGGTATCGGCATGAGTCTGGTCTTTAAGGTCATCAGCCTGTTCCGCAAAGAGGAAGAGATCCTCGATGCGCCGGAAGAGAACGACGCGCGTTCATAACCGCGTCATTCCTCCCCCTGTTGAGGTCGTGCGTATCGCGTCCTCAACAGGGGCCGGTTTCTGTGATAAACTCGATCCGTTTCCTGCCCGTTTTGCTTGAGGTGATTCTGAACACGCCGGCACAGCTTTCATTGCCACTCTACTTACCCGATGACGAAACATTTGCCAGTTTCTATCCGGGTGAAAACGCGTCTCTTCTTGCCGCCGTCAATAATGCTTTGTATCAGGAGCATGGTAGCTACATCTATTTCTGGTCACGCGAAGGGGGCGGGCGCAGCCATCTGCTGCATGCTGCCTGCGCCGAACTGTCGCGTCAGGAACGTGCGGTGGGCTATGTACCGCTGGATAAACGTGCCTACTTTGTACCCGATGTGCTGGAAGGGATGGAGCAGCTGGCGCTGGTGTGTATCGATAACATCGAATCTATCGCGGGCGATGAAGAGTGGGAAATGGCGGTGTTTAATCTGTATAACCGCATTCAGGAAACAGGGCGTGCCCGGCTGTTGATTACTGGCGATCGTCCGCCGCGTCAGCTGAATTTACGTCTGCCCGATCTGGCTTCTCGCCTTGATTGGGGACAAATCTACAAGCTGCAACCATTGTCGGATGACGAAAAAGGGGAAGCGCTACAGCTGCGTGCCAGACTGCGCGGATTCGAATTGCCGGAAGACGTTAGCCGTTTTCTGCTTAAGCGTCTGGATAGGGAAATGCGTACGTTATTTATGACGCTCGATCAGCTCGACCATGCTTCCATCACCGCACAGCGCAAGCTGACCATTCCTTTTGTGAAAGAGATCCTCGGGCTGTAGTTAACGATCGTTATTAACGATCGTCGTTGAGGATCGCTTACGGCTATCGTTTTACCTACAACTACAGTATTTCCAGCACCTGTTCCGGTGGACGGCCAATACGTGCCTGACCTTGTGCCACGACGATAGGGCGCTCGATGAGCTTCGGATTATCGATCATCGCCTGAATCAGCTGCGCTTCCGTTAGTGCGGCATCGGACAGCCCCAACTGCTGATAAATCTCTTCTTTGGTTCTCATCAATTCGCGCGCGCTAGTCAAGCCCAACTGCTTGATAAGCTGAGCCAGCGTTGCGGCGTCGGGCGGCGTGTCGAGATAGAGCACGACGTTGGGCGTAATATTGTGTTCCTGTAGCAGCGCCAGTGTTTCACGGCTCTTGGAGCAGCGCGGGTTGTGGTAAATCGTCACAGGTGTTTGGGTTGAGTACGGTGTCATCGTCATGCTCCTTATCAGGATTTCTGGTACTGGCGGAAGCGTTGCTGCAACTGGCGGAGCTGGTCAATGCGGGCGTCGTAACGCGCCTGTTCCAGACTCCCCAATTTAACCAGTGAACTCGCGTTGCTCAGTAACCGAATAGATTGATCGAGCTGACCGCTGAGGGCCAGACTCTCCGCTCGTGCGGCCAGTTCTTCTGCCCGCTGTCCTTGTGCTGCTGCGGCTTGTGCCAGCAGATCCCAGCCGTTCGAATCGTCAGGGTGCGCGTAGGTGTAGCGATACAGTATTTTACTGGCGGCAGCGGGCTGTTTCCCCTCTACATAAGCATTCGCCAGATTAAGCTGAAGTACCGGGTTCGCCTGCATTCCGGGCACGTTTTGTAAACGGGCGATAGCCTGTGTCGCGCGGCTTTGTCCTATATCGATATCCGTCATCATATCCAGAAACCACGGGTTTTCAGGCGCGCTGTTTAGCAGCGGTTGCAGCACATTACGGGCTTCATCGTACTTCTTCGCCTGATAAAGCTGTATCGCGCGGCCATATTTCGCGGCCAGTTGCTCTCGCACGTTGCCTTTTTCCCATTGCTCCAGCAGATCGTTGTTCAGCGGACGCTCCGGTGAGCCATACATACCAAAGGTGCGTATTTTGGCGAACAGGAAATCCTGAGAAGATTGTACCGGCGTTGAACGCATCTGGTTGGCGCGGTTGCGGGCATCGGACAGGCGGCTTTCCGGCAAGGGGTGAGTCAGCAACATTTCCGGCGGTCTGGAGGCATAGCGAGATTGGTCCGCCAGCTTTTGCAGGAAGTTCGGCATGGCCTGCGGATCAAAGCCCGCGCGCTGCAATACCTGAATACCGATGCGGTCTGCTTCCTGCTCGTTCGCCTGCGTGAACGTAATCATGCCCTGCTGCGCGCCCGCCAGCGTGCCGCTGAGCGCCGCCATCCCCAACTGTGGATTGGCCATTGCCAGAAGAATAGAACCGAGCGCGCCGACCCAGGTGAGCGGGGCGCTACGCTGCTGTGATTCCATGCTTCGTGCCAGATGGCGCTGGGTAACGTGAGAGATTTCATGCGCCAGCACCGAGGCCAGCTCGCTTTCGCTATCGGCGTAGCGGAACAGCGCGGAATGCAGTACTACGTTGCCGCCGAAGAAGGCGAAGGCGTTGATGTCGTCATTGCGGATTAGGTAAAAATGGAACGGCGTACGCACCGAGTCAGCCTGTTTGACCAATCTGTTACCGAGCTGATTAATGTAATTGGACAGCAGCGGATCGTTGATAAGCGGCGCACCCGCCCGCAGTTGGCGGACGTAAAAATCGCCCATTGCCAGCTCCTGATTGATACTGAGCGTACCGCCTGCGGTGGTGCCGATATCCGGCAGCCGATCCTGCGTGTCGGCCTGAGCAGGAAGCAGGTTGCCAGCCAGTAATGCCCCAAACAGGACGGACATGACCGTTTTTCTTAACCGAATAGACATAACGGAAGATAACCTTATCAACAGCTAACGTGGAAACATTCTGCTGACTATCTTAGCCAGCGATGGCAGACAAAGAAATGCCCGAGCGGGAAAAACGTGGTGAAGAGAGAGAATGGCAGGGAAAACCGGCACGTATGACGGTGCCGGTGGACGAGCTGAAAACCGCGAATCAGGCGTTTTTCAGATAATCGAGAACGATGTCGTGGTGGTTGCTGGTTTTGAAGTCGTCAAAAACCTTCTCTACCTTACCGTTTTCGTCGATCAGGAAGCTGATGCGATGAATACCGTCATAGGTTTTCCCCATGAAGGTTTTTTCTCCCCAAACGCCAAATCCTTCTGAAACCTGATGATCTTCATCAGAAAGCAGCGTGAAATTTAAGACTTCTTTCTCGACGAAGCGGGACAGTTTTTCTGATTTGTCCGTGCTAATACCGAGAACTTCAACGCCATGTTTTTTCAAATCGTCCATATTATCGCGCAGGCCGCAGGCCTGAACGGTGCATCCTGGCGTCATCGCTTTAGGGTAGAAGTACACCAACACTTTCTGTCCCTGGAAGTCGGTTAAATTTACTTGTTCGCCATCTTGGTCGGGCAAGCTAAATTTCGGTGCAATATCACCGGCTTTCAGTGTGTTCATCACGACTCTCCGTCTTGTTTCTCTTCATGCTGTGGATATACCCATAATCTTTCAGCGTTATGCTATTGGGCATAGTTAACGACGCTAATACTGCCTTGTGCGTGCAGTTCTGTACATAGCTGATGAAAGGCTGGCTCAATAATTGAGCTATCCAGAGTGGCAGAACTGTGTGCGGCAATCTGAATATACAGCTGCGGCGGTTTGTCACCCTCGGCAGGCTGGGTTTTTGAAACCAGCTCGGCAATGTTTAGCTGGTGAGAATCGAACAAATCGGTAAAACGCTCGATGATGTGAGGGGAGTCGGCAACGTCAACCTTCACCCAGACGGTAGAAGGGGTTGGTTGGCTAGCCTGTGACTCCGTCCGCTTCATCACGATCAGCAAATCCATCTCCGCGCCTTTCAGCGGCAGGGTTGATTCAATGAGCGTTATCGCGTTCCAGCTACCGGACAGCAGCATAATGAAGGTGAACTCTTTGCCCAGCATAGCAAGACGGCTATCTTCGATGTTGCAGCCACAGCTACTGACGTGGCGCGTAATCGCATTGACAATACCGGGGCGATCGACTCCCAGCGCGGTAATAACCAGATAGTGTTCTTGTGAGCTTGGCAACATCATGCTTCCTGTCTTTTTTCCCATTAATCACATGGTAAACATAAAAAATTGCCTGGAGCAATTTTTAACGCCGCTTGCGGCGGCCCGAAGGGCGGTGGGCAGGGATAGCCCACCGTAAAAAACTGGAGCTATGTTGGCTATCCTTGCTAGCCGATTTCCCCAAAACGTCAGAAGCATTTTTAATTTCGTTTACTGCGTCATAAAAAAACCTGCGTCAGGCACCTACAACGCCCTTGTCCGCTTGCTTTTGCATAGAAGTCAAAAGTACCATGAAGCACTTGTTTGTGGAGGGGATGGCCAATGTTTACGGGAAGTATTGTTGCGCTAGTTACGCCGATGGACGCCAAAGGCGCCGTCGATCGGGCGAGCTTGAAAAAACTGATTGATTATCATGTCGCTAGCGGTACATCGGCGATTGTCTCTGTCGGCACGACGGGGGAATCCGCCACGCTGAGTCACGACGAGCATGGCGATGTCGTGCTGTTGACGCTGGAACTGAGCGACGGACGTATTCCTGTCATCGCTGGAACCGGTGCGAATGCTACCGCTGAAGGCGTTTCACTGACTAAACGCTTTCATGGCACCGGCGTTGTTGGCTGCCTGACGGTCACACCGTACTACAATAAACCGACGCAGGAAGGCTTGTACCAGCACTTCAAAGCGATTGCCGAGCATACCGATCTGCCGCAAATCCTGTATAACGTACCTTCCCGCACCGGCTGCGACATGCTGCCGGAAACCGTTGCCCGTTTGTCCGAAGTGAAAAATATTGTCGCAATTAAAGAAGCGACGGGGAACTTAAGTCGGGTAAGCCAGATCCAAGAGCTGGTTAGTGAAGACTTCATTTTGCTGAGCGGCGATGACGCCAGCGGTCTGGACTTTATGCAACTCGGTGGTAACGGTGTGATTTCCGTAACGGCGAACATTGCTGCGCGTGAAATGGCGGAACTTTGCAAGCTGGCGGCACAGGGCAATTTTGTTGAAGCGCGCCGTTTAAATCAGCGCCTGATGCCACTGCATCAGAAATTATTTGTTGAACCCAATCCTATTCCGGTGAAGTGGGCCTGTAAGGAATTGGGACTCATGGCGACCGATACGCTGCGCCTGCCGATGACACCGCTGACCGATTCCGGTCGTACGGTGATGGGGCAAGCACTTAAGCAAGCGGGTTTGCTGTAATCGTTAGGGAGATTTAATGAGTTATTCATTACAAAAGTCGATGGTGGCGAAAGTTGTTGGCATATCACTCGTGATGTTGCTGGCGGCTTGTTCCAGCGATCAGCGCTATAAGCGTCAGGTCAGTGGCGATGAATCCTATCTGAAGGCTCCGGCGCTGCACGCGCTGAATACGCCTGCCGGGATGATTTTACCGGTGCAGAACGGGGATTTTGAGATACCGCCAGTTACCCTGAATGGTGCGGTCGGCAAGGAGCTGGATATCCGTCCTCCAGTGCAGCCATTGGCTTTGTTGAATGGTTCCCGTACCCAGATCTCAGGAGATACGGCAACGCTGTTGTTAGAAAACAGCGCGCAAAACAGCCAGCTCTGGTCTCAGGTTATCCGCGTGTTGCAAGACAAAGCGTTCACGATTGCCAGCCGTCAGGATGCCAGCCAAACGCTGACGACCGACTGGATCTCATGGCCGCGTGAAGATGAAGATGTCCCGTATCAAGGGCGTTATCAGATATCCGTGCAGCAGCAGGGTTATCAGGTCGCATTGATCGTGAAACTGCTGGGACTGCAGTTGAACGGTCAGCCGGTAACGGCGGGCGATCAGGCTCAGCGCTACACCGGCCTGATGCTGAATGTGCTCAGTAATGGTCTGGATACTCAGGCAACCGCACGCGAAAACGCGCTGGCAAACCGCACCATTGGTTCGCTGGATGTGCAGAGCGGGGCGGATGACACAGGCCTGCCACTGCTGATTGTGCGCGGCCCGTATACCGTGGTATGGGATCGTCTGCCTGTCGCGTTGGACAAAATCGGCATGAAGGTTAACGATCGCAGCCGTCCGCAGGGTTCTGTCTCCGTGACGTATCGTGCACCGAGCGGCGGAACCTGGGATGACCTGGGGGCGAAAAATCCTGAACTGCCTAACGGCGATTACAAATTGCAGGTCGGCGATTTAGATAACCGCAGCAGTCTGCAATTCATCGACTCCAAAGGGCATACGCTAACCCAGTCTCAGAACGATGCACTGGTGGCCGTATTCCAGGCGGCGTTCAGTAAGTAACGCATAAATAAACCAAGGGTCGGATTATCCGGCCCTTCTTCATTCAACAATCTCTACCCGAATTGACGGGCGCTATCGGCAACCGTTCGGGGAAGCGTTAAATATCGGGTCGTACTTGTTGACCCTCACTGTGTGGAGTAATTAAAGATGCAAAAGCTAGCTGAGCTGTATCGTGGAAAGGCGAAAACCGTCTACACCACCGAAGATCCCGATCTACTGGTGCTGGAGTTCCGCAATGATACATCAGCAGGAGACGGTGCACGCATTGAGCAGTTTGACCGTAAAGGAATGGTGAATAACAAATTCAACCATTTCATCATGAGCAAACTGGAAGAGGCTGGAATCCCAACGCAAATGGTGAGCCTGCTGTCTGACAATGAAGTGCTGGTTAAAAAACTGGACATGGTGCCGGTCGAGTGTGTCGTGCGCAACCGCGCGGCGGGATCGCTGGTAAAACGTCTGGGTATCGAAGAAGGCATCGAGCTGAACCCGCCGTTGTTCGATCTGTTCCTGAAAAACGATGAGATGCATGACCCGATGGTGAACGAATCTTACTGCAAGACGTTCGGCTGGGTGAATGAAGAGAATCTGGCTCGCATGAAAGAGCTGAGCTACAAGGCGAACGACGTGCTGAGCAAACTGTTTGGCGACGCCGGGCTGATTCTGGTCGATTTCAAGCTGGAGTTCGGTCTGTTCAAAGGTGAAGTTGTGCTGGGTGATGAGTTCTCACCAGACGGTAGCCGCCTGTGGGACAAAGAAACGCTGAACAAAATGGATAAAGACCGTTTCCGTCAGAGCCTCGGTGGTTTGATTGAAGCGTATGAAGAAGTTGCGCACCGTATCGGCGTAAAATTAGACTAACTGCGCAATCGTTTACGTTCAGGTCGCCGGTCGGCGATAGGCTGACGGCCTGAATGTTTTGCCCATTTCTCTCTCGAAAAGCTGCTTTTCTATTCTTGTCTCTGCCCGAATGATTTGCTCACTTGGCCTTTACTTCGATTCCTGCCCCTGACCCTGATTAATGCTATCATCGCGGTTTGCTTAACGCACAATCTGACTACTTTCGACAGACTCGCATCCATGACCTATCTCGATCCAACATTGTTAATTCTGCTTGTCCTGGCGGGGCTGGGTATCATCAGCCACAACATGACCGTCACGCTGGCGATTCTGGTTCTGCTGGCGGTACGTATCACACCGTTGAACAGCTATTTCCCGTGGGTGGAAAAATACGGCCTGAGCATTGGTATCGTCATTCTGACGATTGGCGTGATGGCACCGATTGCCAGCGGAAAAATTACCGCCAGTGAAGTCATGCATTCCTTCCTGCACTGGAAATCTCTGTTGGCGATTCTCATTGGCGTTGCCGTGTCCTGGCTTGGCGGACGCGGCGTGTCGCTGATGAGCAACCAGCCCTCTGTGGTTGCGGGGCTGCTGGTGGGCACGGTCATGGGCGTGGCGCTGTTTCGCGGCGTTCCCGTTGGTCCGCTGATCGCCGCAGGGTTGCTTTCCCTGCTGATTGGCAAGACCTGATTCATCTGGCGCATGTGATGATGTTGCGTGATTTTCTCCACAGCCAACGCCAGCAGCAGCGCTATGGCGTCCGGCGATTGCTGGTGCTGAACGGAGAATCGAGCTGGTGTGAAGAACAGGCGCTGGCGCTCAGCCGCCAATCGTCTGGTGACTGGCTGTGGATCGGCGAGTCCGCACCTGATTCCGTCACCGCGCTGCCAGCCAGTCGAGTGCGGACGCTGCTGGGGCGGGAGTTTCTTCACGCGGTGTTTGATGCGCGCAAAGGCGTGGACGTCGAGGCGCTGGCGATGCTATCAGGCACGCTACAGGTCGGTAGCTGGCTGATTATGCTGGTGCCATCGTGGCAGACATGGCCGACGCTGCCGGATGAAGACAGCCTGCGCTGGAGCGAGCAAGAACAACCGATTGCTACCCCGCACTTTATCCAGCATTTTCAACGCCAACTGCTGGCCGATGAGGATGTGGTGCTCTGGCAGCAGGATCAGGAGGTCGTGATTCGGCCACTGGCCGCGCGATCGGACTGGCAGCCTGCGAACGGTGAACCGACAGCGCAACAGCAGCAGATTTTGCATGAGCTGAATGCCGCAGAATCTGGCGTATTTGTGATTACCGCACCGCGCGGGCGGGGGAAATCAGCGCTGGCAGGCATGCTGACGCAGCGCAGTCGGGGAGCCTGCTGGATTACCGCACCTTCCCGTGCCGCGGCGGAGATTCTGCAACAGCACGCACGTACCGAGACGCAATTCTGGGCTCCGGATGCGCTGCTCGCACATTGCCGCCTTCATGGCGCGCCCGATATCGACTGGCTGTTAATTGATGAAGCGGCGGCGATTCCGTCTTCCGTACTCTCCGCGCTGTTACCGCATTTTCCCCGTATTCTGATGACCACGACGGTACAGGGGTACGAAGGCACCGGGCGGGGGTTTCTGCTGAAATTTTGTGCGACGCTGCCGCAGTGGCGAGCGTTTACGCTGGACGATCCGCTGCGCTGGGTCGCGAACGATCCGCTGGAACGGGTGTTGGATCAGGCGCTGCTATTCAACGAGCCCGACGCGTTTCATTCCCCGCCACAGCCCGATCGACCTATTCCCTCTTCTACGCTGGAAAGTCGAATCGAACGTGCCGACGACTGGCTAATACACCCTGAGCGTCTGGCATGGTGCTACGCGCTCTTGTGCAGCGCGCATTACCGTACTTCGCCGCTGGATTTGCGCCGCCTGATGGATGCGCCAGGCATGCATATTGCCAGCGCACAGGTGGCGGGCGAGATGTGTGGTGTGCTGTGGCTGGTGGAGGAAGGTGGACTGTCGGACTCGCTGGCTCATGAGGTGTGGGCAGGACGGCGACGCCCGCGCGGTAATTTGGTGGCGCAGTCGCTAGCGGCACACGCTGGTTTATGGCTGGCGCCGACGCTGCGTGCTCGCCGCGTGAGCCGGATTGCAGTGGCATCGTCATGTCGCCGACAAGGGATTGGCCGTGCGCTCATTGCAGAGCAGAGGCGTGAGGCACAGCGACAAGCGTTGGATTACCTGTCGGTTAGCTTCGGCTATCAGCCGGAGCTGTGGGCATTCTGGCAGTCGTGTGGGTTTCAACTGGTGCGTATTGGCAGCCATCTTGAAGCCAGTAGCGGCTGTTACAGCGCGATGGCGGTGCTGCCGCTGAGTGAAGCAGGGCATAGACTGGCGGAGCAGGGAAGTCAGCAATTGGCGCGTGACTGGCATTGGTTACAGCGCTTGATTCCACTTAACCTCGCACTACCGCAGACAGGAAATACCGAGCTGGATGAAGACGACTGGCGTGAGCTGGCGGGTTTTGCGTTTGCGCATCGGCCGATGGAGGCCAGCTTCGCCGCGCTTTGTCGCCTGTTGGTTCACACTGCATTGCCGCTGCCTGCGCTACGCCTGCTGGCGGAAAAGCCAGGTGAAAGCGAGCAGATAGCTATAACTACAATAACTATGACGCTGGGGCTGACCGGCAGGAAAGCGCTCCTGAAACGCTGGCGCGCAGAAGCCGCCAATGCACTGGTCGATCTTGATGCGCAGCGGTGTGAGCGCTGGAAGGGCGCTGTAATTTTTAACACCGCCGAGTGACGTATTCGATGTGCCAGGATAGCCATAAGGATACTCAGTCGGCACGTTGAGTATGTGCTGATTTATTGCGTTTCTAACAGCCGAAAAACCAGCGGTGCTTTCTCCTGATTGTCCGGGGAGTCGGCAACTAACGTGAGGTCAGTCTTTTGCTTTCCAGACCAGAGCTGGCATTCTACTCTCTTGCGCTGAGGTTCGGCGTCTGTCGCGTAGCTGCACAGGGGAATTCGGCCTGTTTTGTCGGGGATAAAGGCAACGTCATAAGGCGGAATGGTCAAATCTGCCAGGTTTTCTCCCGCGCTATCCAGTTCCTCTTGGATCTCTTCGTAAATCGCAGGGCTCACGCCAAAATCCAATAAAACAGTGGGATCGCCCTGTTGGATGCCTCTCAACAGATCGGCCGCGAGCCGATACATTTCTTCTCTGTCACTTGCCATCTCTCACTTCCTTGCCTTGAACTAAACCATCCCAATTTACATCATCAGCTATGGCCTGCGAATTTTTGCAGCACATTGGCTATTGCTGAGGTTTCTGGTAGAAAAGAACCTCATTCTCCTTCACTGATCTTTGTGCAATAGCCACAGAAAAGTGACAGCGAGAGCGACATAATTTTTTATTAAATCAGGATAAGCCGATGCTGGAATTACGCCCCAACTGTGAGCACTGCGATTGTGACTTGCCGCCGGATGCCGAAACGTATATCTGTTCCTATGAATGCACGTTCTGTCCTGACTGTGCGGATTCCGTGTTTCATCACGCCTGCCCGAACTGCGGCGGCGAACTGGTCAAACGGCCGGTGCGTCCGGCACGCTGTCTGGTGAACGATCCGGCTTCAACGATCCGTATTATCAAATCGCACTGACAGGGTGGGCTGGATATCCCCTTTGTCGTTGCAAAAAATGGAACATCTCATTCAGTAATTCCCGATTTCTCCTGTTATTGCGCGGCGTATAGTGAGAGCTAACCGTACTTTATGACGAATATCGGCAGGTGACGTGTTCGGCGCATGCCTTCAGGAGAGAAATGTGAATCAAGATTATGTTGTTGTTCAGCAGCCTTCGGAAGCGAATCGGTTAATCCTGCTATTTCATGGTGTGGGTGATACCGCCGCAGGCATGGCGCAGATTGGGCGCTATTTTGCTGCCGCCTTACCGCAGGCGATGGTAGTCAGTATTGCCGGGCCGTTCAGTACTGGCTATGGCGACGGGCGGCAGTGGTTCTCTGTTCAAGGTGTCACGGAAGAGAATCGGTTATCTCGTATTGAAGCAAACCTGTCGCGTTTTATTGAGACGGTGCGCCACTGGCAGGTGCAAAGCGGTGTGAGTGCGGAACAAACCGTGCTGGTGGGCTTCTCGCAAGGCAGCATTATGTCGCTGGAGGCGTTGAAGTCTGAATCCTCGCTGGCTGGGCACATTATCGCGTTCAGCGGTCGCTTTGCTGTGCTGCCAGAAAAAGCCTTTGCTGATGTTGCAGTGCACCTGATTCACGGTGAAGCAGACGGCGTGATTGTGGTTGGACATGCGCATGCTGCCGCGCAGCGCTTTCAGGAGCTGGGGACGTTGTTTACGTTGGATGTTGCCCCCGCTGTCGGGCACGGCATTGATGAACGGATGCTGAAGCAGGCGCTGGCTTATCTCAAATAAAAACCTATCCCGCTATACCCGTCATACTTCAAGCTGCATGTGCGTTGGCTTCTTTTAACTGACCAGCCCATTCTGGGGCTGGTTTTAAAGAACTAACGCCTTGCGCCGTTCAATCTGCTCACGTTTTATCACGCCGCTCGAATTATTTTCTTTATTCCATCAGATTATCTTATTGCTCATTTCTTAATTTCTCTATTCAACGTAGAGACTCTATTTTTAGGAATGAGAATTTATCCATATTAAAAAGAATATAATCCATATTTGAATGTTAAATAATATAGGCAATGTTTTTATTTGTGTTGAGTGTTCAATATTTATCTTATTTTTTCAGATATAAATATCGCATCCTTATGGAAAAAGAGGGTGTGCCATGTTTAAACGTATTAAAGTCATTACCATCCTTGTTATCTTATTGTTTGTGTTGGGGATATCTCAATTTTTAACCGGTGCGCTATCCGTTCGTGCATTGACTAACGACAGAGAGGGATTCCTGGTTTCCCAACGCTCTAACCAGAATGTAGCGGCCTTTACTGATGCATGGATTATGATGAATCAGACGCGCATCGCTATCGGTTCTATTATACAAAACATGATGATGGGGAATGCGGATAAAGAGGCTATGCAGGCCCTTTTACAGCAAGCAAAATCGCAATTGGCCGCCTCAGAGAGTAGTTATAAACACTATTTGTCTCTGCCTAATACGCCTGGGTTGGATGAAGCATTATCCAAAAAACTTGAGGCGAGCTATACCGCTTACGACAAGCTACTGAATGATATTGTGGATTCGCTTTCCGGTGGATTAGCGGGGGCGGCGATGAAATTGAGTAGCGGTGCCACGCCGCTGAATGTGGCCATGCAGGACACCTATATTACGTGGCGAGAGGCGCAAAACCAGCTATCAGATGACGGGCTACAGGCAAACCACGCGGCATTTGAAACGATGCTGTGGCTTTTGGGCGCACTTTCCGTCGTCGTCGTGCTGGTGATTATCCTCAGTTGGATCGGGTTGCAGCGTATTCTTTTGCATCCGCTGCGTACGCTCATGCAGCATATCAGCGCGATTGCCGAGGGCAATCTGACACATCCTATTGATACGACTGGGCGCAATGAAATGAGCCAGCTTGCGGCGGGGCTACATCATATGCAGCAGTCATTAATCCGCACCGTGAGTCTGGTACGCGACAGCTCCCACTCCATCCATTCGGGGGCCAGTGAAATCTCGGTGGGCAGCAACGATCTGTCTTCGCGTACGGAGCAGCAGGCCGCATCGCTACAGGAAACCGCGGCCAGCATGGAGCAACTGACCTCGACGGTGAAGCAGAACTCAGACAATGCGCGTCAGGCTACGCTGCTGGCAAAAAATGCGTCGGAAACGGCCAATAAAGGCGGTACTGTCGTCGATAACGTCGTGAAAACGATGAATGAGATCGCCGACAGTTCACAAAAAATCGCCCACATTACCAGCGTGATTGATAGCATCGCCTTCCAAACCAATATTCTGGCGCTGAATGCGGCGGTAGAAGCGGCGCGAGCCGGGGAGCAAGGGCGAGGCTTTGCCGTGGTGGCGGGGGAAGTGAGAACGCTGGCACAGCGCAGTGCTCAGGCCGCCAAAGAGATCAAATCGCTGATTGATGATTCGGTTAGCCGCACCAATACCGGCTCTTTGCAGGTGAAAGACGCGGGTGACACGATGAAAGAAATCGTCGGTGCGGTGAGTCGGGTAACGGATATCATGGGGGAAATCGCCTCGGCGTCCGATGAGCAAAGTCGGGGAATCGATCAGGTTGGGCAGGCGGTCAATGAAATGGATCGCGTCACCCAGCAAAACGCCTCGCTGGTGGAAGAATCCGCGTCTGCCGCTGCTGCACTGGAAGAGCAGGCCAGATATTTACAAAACGCGGTGGCGGTGTTCAAGATTAATCAGGCAGCAGAGCAGGAACACCGTGCCGAGAGCGCACCTTCGCTTGCTGCATTACCAAAGTCACTGTTGCCTAAACCCGCTCATGCCGGGCCATCGAATGCGAATTGGGAAACGTTTTAGCGGAAATGCGTGTTTAACTGAAGTGTAAGCATCCAAACCGCCTGCGCGGGGCTTAGCTCGCGTGCAGGCGGTTTCGAGGATAGGTGTCAGGGTTTTTTCTTCGGCCAGTCGTCGTCTTCTTCTTTGTCCCACTTGTCGTTGTTGTCACGGTGTGGGGGCAATTTCGGTTTATTGAGCAGAAAACGCGTATGGTCAACGTTGCGTAATTCTTTGATGCCGTTAATCAGCATGCCTATCAGGACAATCAGAATTATCCACCAGTAATCAGCCAGCCATGCCATGGTTACGCCTCATCAACATTATGAATATAACGGGTAAACAGCTGCGGCAAGTTCTGGCTGAGCCAGTGGTAGCCTGCAATGTCTTCATCTTGCCAGGCGGCAAGAATGAGGTCGGGTGTAAGCTGTTCTTCCGCATACTGTGCTAGTGGATAATAGCTGATATGCCAGAGTTCGGCTGCGACACCACCGAGATCGTGCGCATAAGGTCGATAAAAACCGTATTCATGCATGTGCGCACTCAACCACGTATTCAGTGCGGCAAAGTAACCGCCTTCTTCATATTCCCACGGCTCCAACTGGAGCGAACGGCCTGCGGGTAATAAATCGGGATCGTAGATATCGAGATCGCTGCCCCAATGGTGGCGGCTGGAACCGGGCATAGCGGACCAGCGCAGAATCGCTTCACAGCGCTCGCCTTCGTCCAGAGAGTGCACGTCCAGCGGCTGGCTGTTGGCATCCATGACGGGACGCTCGCCGCGAAACTTGCCATTCCAGATCTGACGCTGGCGCTCGAAGTCACGAAACGTGCTAGCGGGCTGTAGGTTAAATCCCGCCGTTTTTGCCGCCTGCTGTAGCGCCAGAAACGCGGTTACCGCCTCCGGTTGAAGACGATGACGACCCTGTAAAGCGACCAGGTGCTGGTCACTTTTACCGGTTAACGTAGCTGGCGTCATCATGCGATGAGCTGCTCCATAATGCGCTGGTACATGCGGCTCAGCAGTTGCAGGTCTGCCGCGCTGACGCATTCATCCACTTTATGGATCGTGGCGTTCACGGGGCCCAGTTCAACGACCTGAGCGCCCATGCGGGCAATGAAACGGCCATCGGAGGTGCCGCCGGTGGTCAGCAGCTCTGGGGTAACCTCGTTGTAATGTTTGACGGCATTCACCACGGCATCGACCAGTTCGCCGCGTGCGGTCAGGAATGGCTGGCCGGAGAGCTTCCAGTCGATGGTGTAATTAAGTTGGTGGCGATCCAGTAATTCCGCCACGCGCTGCTGGATTAACACATCCGTCAATTCGGTGCTGAAACGGAAATTGAACTGCACAAATAACTCGCCGGGGATGACGTTATTGCTGCCGGTACCAGCCTGAATATTGGCAATTTGCATTGTGGTCGGCGGGAAGAAATCGTTGCCCTGATCCCACTCGGTGGCGATCAGTTCGTTGAGTGCTGGTGCTGCACGGTGAACGGGGTTGTCCGCCAGATGAGGATAGGCAACGTGCCCTTGCACGCCGTGTACGCGCAGGTTCGCGGTGATAGAACCGCGACGGCCATTTTTGACCACATCACCCACAACATGCGTACTGGACGGCTCGCCGACCAGACAGTAGTCCAATCGCTCGTTGCGTGCCATCAGCGCCTCAACGACTTTCACGGTGCCGTTAACGGCGCTGGCTTCTTCGTCCGAGGTAATCAGGAACGCCAGACGCCCTTGATGATTAGGGTGGGCGGCGACAAAGCGCTCGGCGGCAATCACCATTGCAGCCAGTGAACCTTTCATGTCCGCCGCGCCGCGACCGTACAGCATGCCGTCACGAATGATGGGTTCAAACGGTGGATGCTGCCAGTGGCTTTCATCGCCGCTGGGAACCACGTCGGTGTGTCCGGCGAAGGCCAGCGTTTTCCCTGTGCCGCGCCATGCCCAGAAATTCTGGGTATCGCCAAAATCCATCGCTTCGACGGTAAAGCCAATCGCCGTCAGGCGTTCAATCATGAGCGCCTGGCAACCCTCGTCATTCGGGCTGAGGGAAGGGCGTTTAATTAACTGTTGAGCGAGCTCTATGACTGGGCAAGACACGTTATTTGTTCTCCGCAATAAATTTCTGGTAGCTATCGATATTGAAACCAAGCAGCGCATGACCGTCATCGGTTATCAGCAACGGCCGTTTAATCACCGCTGGCTGTTCCAACATTAGGTTTTTGGCGGCCTCTGCGCTGTCGCTGGTATCGCTGTTGATCCGTTCACGCAGTTCTTCACTGAGTTTACGCCAGGTCGTTCCGCGAGTGTTGAGTAAGGCCTGAAACCCCAGTTGGTCGATAAAACGCTGTAGCAGCTGTTCATCCAGACCGTCTGCACGGTAATCATGGAAGCGATACGCCACCTGTTGGTCGTCCAGCCAGCGGCGCGCTTTCTTTATAGTGTCACAGTTTTTGATACCATACATGGTCAGCGCCATAGGGATAAAATCCTTTCTGCTTATTGGGTTGCATGACGATTGTTGTTTAGGACAACACGGCCTGACTGAGCCTAATCGTGCGATAGCCCAGCATGCCGAAAAAAGGCGGGGAGATCTACTGTGAACTGTGTAGCAGAAATGTGAGGAAGTATAGTTTTTATACTTTCATAACACTTTTTCCTGATTAAAAAGTGTGCATATAATGCGTCGCCGTTAATCACCAAGAGGTTCGCATGGTAGAAGTAGAAGTAAGTACTTGGAAAGATTTTATTGAAGCAATGTTACGTAAATAATAACGAGAAGTACTGTTAGTCATTGCATGCCATACCAGGAATAAAATCATACGAATAAAGCAGTATTGAGTCTCTCAATACTGCTTTTTTTCTATGCAAAAAGAGGAAACTTGAGTGAATAAAAGAGGCTATTATTAGTTTGCGTATGAATTTTATTTTATCTAATTAATTCATAGTTATGGCTGGCTAAGCGCAAATTTCGCAGCGGCAATCGCGTGGAGCCTGCTGGTATCAAAAAGAGGAACCTTCGCATCCTGGGTGCTGATTAACAGCGGAATCTCCGTACACCCCAGAATGATGCCTTCCGCACCTTGCTGTTCAAGCTGCTGGATAATGTCCCGATAGACCTGCCGCGATGCGTCGTTAATGTTTCCCAGACACAGTTCATCGTAAATGATGCGATTAACGGCTTCTTTTCCCTCATGGTCAGGAACTATCACCTCTACGCCAAATCGTTCCTGAATGCGCTGGCGATAGAAATCCTGCTCCATTGTGTAGCGGGTTCCAAGCAAACCGACTTTCTTCAATCCGTGCTGTTTCAGGCTAGTACCGGTGGCATCGGCAATATGCAAAAGAGGAAGCTGGCAGGCGCGTTCAACGTCATCGGCCACTTTATGCATGGTGTTGGTACAGATGACGATCGCCTCTGCTCCCGCCTGACGTAATCCTACTGCGATATTGCTGAGTACAGCGGCTGACTGCTCCCAATCACCTTGTGACTGCAACCGTTCGATCTCGTGGAAATCGACGCTGTGCAGGATGATTTTGGCGGAGTGCAGGCCGCCAAGTTGGCTTTTCACATACTCGTTGATAATGCGGTAATACGGGATGGTAGATTCCCAACTCATGCCCCCGATCAGACCCAGCGTTTTACTTACCATGATGCCTTCCTTCATATCGTAAAAAGTGATGAATTGGTCAGAACTGAACTCTCTGCGTTCTGCATCGGGTTAAAATAGGACAGCTGAGTTGCGCGGTATACATTTTTAGCGACTTTTATCACTTTTTATCCAACTTCAACTGGACAAAAGGCCAATCTATTGTTGTACTGTACCTGACACAGATTTTGTGTCTTTCATTCATGTAAAGGTAAGTTTGATGTCTAAGATTAAAGGTAGTGTTAAGTGGTTCAATGAGTCTAAAGGCTTCGGTTTCATCACTCCTGAAGATGGTAGCAAAGACGTGTTCGTACACTTCTCTGCCATTCAGAGCAATGGTTTCAAAACTCTGGCTGAAGGTCAGCGTGTAGAGTTCGAAATCACTGACGGTGCCAAAGGTCCTTCAGCTGCTAACGTTAACGCTATTTAATTATACCGATTTCGTGAAAAACCCGCCTATGGCGGGTTTTTTTTGCTTCATTTTCCACGTGCTATCAATTTTCGCGTGACCTCAGTGTGTTGTCATCCACGTGACCAGCGAAAACGCCAGTGCGGTCATGAGCAACGAACCCGCCAGATTCAACAGGACGTGTAACCCCGCCGCTGCAAGCTGCCCACTTTGCATGAACATGACGACCTCTGCGGAAAAGGTCGAAAACGTCGTTAAGCCGCCGCACAGCCCGGTGGTAATCAATATTTTCCAGTCCTGATCGAGATGAGGATGGCGCAGGAAGAAAGCGAGTGCGCCGCCAATAACAAAAGCCCCGATCACGTTGGCAAGCAGAGTGCCCAGCGGCAGCGTTGGATACAGATTGTTAAACTTCATGCCAAGCTGCCAGCGCGCCACGCTACCGACTCCGCCACCAATAAATACCGCGAGTAATGTACTAAACATAGAAACCTTTCTTGGGTTGTTTTGCCTGAATTGTTTTGTGGTCTCGGAGAGTATGGGGCAGGATGCTACGCCCTCTCTGCGAGGTGGACGTAGACATCATTAGCCGAGTGGCGGTTGTACCCTGTTTTTAAGGCTGTCAGCGTTTTGGCTGCGCGAGGGTAGGGAGGAATGTCATCTCCGCTTTAGTAGGGCAAGTTTACGCCGTCAGAAGGGACTTTTGTAGTGGTGCCGAGGCGAAAGTTGTAAAGCAATCTGAATACGGGCGAAAGTGCTTTTGCCGCGTCTTACTTTGTTATAGATGCAATTTGTTACAGATGCTAATTGTGTCGTGCTGCATAAGGTTTTAGATAGAGGACATAGAATAAAAGAATTATTTTCAATAAAAA
This sequence comes from Pectobacterium sp. HCp5_1, assembly GCF_032905925.1. Classification (NCBI taxonomy): domain Bacteria; kingdom Pseudomonadati; phylum Pseudomonadota; class Gammaproteobacteria; order Enterobacterales; family Pectobacteriaceae; genus Pectobacterium; species Pectobacterium sp. HCp5_1. Next base: position 91,436 of record NZ_JAUMIO010000005.1, on the reverse strand, counting down.
TCGTTCTCGTTCGCTGGCGTCTCCAGCATCTAAATCAGGTAGGTTTGTATGGAAGGTATCAGCATTGCCAAGCTGTTGGTGATTGGTGCGTTAATCATTCTGCTGTTCGGTACGAATAAACTTCGTAGCCTCGGCGGTGACTTGGGCGCGGCGATTAAAGGCTTCAAGAAGGCGATGAGTGACGAGCAGCCGGCAAAGACGGATGATACGGCAGCGCTGCATGATTCATCTCGTAAAGAACCCTGATCGCATCTCACACAGCAAAACGGACGGCAATTGCCGTCCGTTTTTTATCCCACACAAAAAATGTGTAAATATGTATGAGCGTTTATTTTACTTCGATGCCCTTTGCCTGTAGGTCGGCATGGTAGGACGAGCGAACAAATGGACCGCAGGCAGCGTGGGTAAAGCCCATCGCCATCGCTTCGGCCTTCATTTCATCGAATTCATCCGGGCTGACGTAGCGCTGTACTGGCAGGTGATGGCGGCTCGGCTGTAAATATTGTCCCAGCGTTAGCATCGTCACACCGTGGCGGCGCAGGTCACGCATCACTTCCACGATTTCCGCATTGGTTTCCCCCAATCCAACCATCAGGCCAGACTTGGTTGGGATATCTGGATGCGCTTTTTTAAAGTTTTCCAGCAGCTTCAGTGACCACTCATAGTTCGCACCAGGGCGGACCTGACGGTAAACGCGTGGTACGTTTTCCAGATTGTGGTTGAACACATCTGGCGGCGTGGCGGTCAGGATCTCTAACGCGCGATCCATACGGCCACGGAAGTCTGGCACCAGCGTTTCGATGCGGATACTCGGATTTTTGCGGCGAATGGCGTTAATGCAGTCCGCAAAGTGCTGGGCTCCGCCGTCGCGCAGATCATCACGGTCAACGGAGGTGATCACGACATAGCGTAAGCCCATGTCATGAATGGTCTGTGCCAGTTTCTCAGGCTCATTGGCGTCCGGCGTAAGCGGTCGGCCGTGGGCAACGTCACAGAACGGGCAGCGACGGGTACAAATGGCACCCAGAATCATGAAGGTGGCGGTACCGTGGTTGAAACATTCCGCCAGATTCGGACAGGACGCTTCTTCGCAAACTGAGTGCAACCCGTTTTTGCGCATGGCCGCTTTGATTCCCTGAATACGGCTTGAATCTGCCGGAAGTTTAATCTTCATCCATTCAGGTTTGCGCAGAAGCTCTTGGCGTTCGGTGACGACGGTGCGCACCGGGATTAGCGCCATCTTATCGGCATCGCGGTATTTAACGCCGCGTTCGATCTGAATCGGTTTACTCATGTTTGCGTAAGTTCCAGTTCTGAATCGTTTCTTTAAATTTGTAATTCAAATTCAAAGGATTATGTTTTTAGTTAAACTTTTTTTTAAAAAACTATAAAAATTATATCATCTTGCCTAACTACAATCAGCCTTTGCGCGATCAAAATGAAGAAATTATGTGAATAAAATGTAATTTATCAAAAAACGATCGTCTACCTGACTGATTTTTATTAACAAGATGAAATGCGTTAACCAGGAAGCGGCTCACCCTGAACGTCCAGATTCCACGAAACAAATTCGGGTGCGGAGTAGCCGACTAACTGCAAAAAGGTGTTCACCAGCACAGGGGCGGTGTCATCCACTGTGACGCCTGGCACCAGATCGCTGAGTTGCGTCATCTCCATTCCGGCGTAACCACACGGGTTGATACGCAGGAAAGGGGAGAGATCCATGGCAATATTGAGCGCCAGCCCGTGGAAAGAGCAGCCTTTGCGAATACGCAGCCCTAGCGAACAGATTTTACGCTCACCTACGTAAACGCCGGGCGCATCGGGGCGCGCATGGGCTTCAATCTGGAAATGTGCCAGTGTGCCGATCACGGTGTTTTCGATGGCAGTGACGAGCTGACGAACGCCGAGCTTGCGACGCTTCAGGTCAATCAACACGTACATGACCTGCTGACCAGGGCCGTGGTAGGTCACCTGACCGCCTCTGTCGCTCTGAATCACGGGAATATCACCGGGCATGAGGACATGTTCGGCTTTGCCTGCCTGACCCTGCGTAAATACGCGAGGGTGCTGAACCAGCCAGATTTCATCTGGAGTTTTATCATCACGTCGGTCGGTGAAATTATGCATCGCCAGAGAGACGGGTTCATACGGCTGTACGTCAAATTGGCGTACGATGATCTTATCCTGTAGCAAGTGTGTCATCTTCAGGTTAAGGAAAGGTGGGGGGATTATAACGGCGGGAAGCCTCAGCGAACAGCACTTTGCAAAATCACAAAACCCTGCCGCACTCGCCAGTTTTCCCGCACATTTTGATTACAGTATGACTTTTACAGAACTCTATGTCTTACAGAATTCTATGCTTTACAGAACCATGCGCACGATTTCGATGTTGCCCAGTTCTTCGTACAGCGTTTCCACCTGCTCAATGTGTGTTGCAGTAATGGTGATGGAAACGGAGTGATAATTCCCTTTGCTGCTGGGCTTGATCTGCGGCGTGTAGTCGCCTGGCGCATGACGCTGTACCACTTCAACGACCAGATCGAGCAACTCTGGTTTTGCCTCACCCATGACCTTGTAGGTAAAAACACAGGGGAATTCAAGCAGTTCGTTTAATTTGGTTTTCATTTGCGCTCCAGAGAGGGTAATACGTCGGCATTATTCCGACGGTATTAGCACTGACATCAGTACAGTATACTAAAAAAGCATAACTCCCGCGTTCTGCGGGAGTTATGGATGGTATCTATATGGGGACGTTTTGGCCCCACACAAGGGGGATTAGCCGAACCAGTGATGGAACATCAGTTTGATGTAGTCGATCATGCGGCCAAAGATTCCACCTTCCTTCACTTCGTTCATGACCACCAGCGGGCGCTGATCGATGGTTTTACCATCCAGTTGGAAGTTGATGGAACCCACAACCTGATTTTTAGCTAACGGCGCATGCAGTTCCGTGTTGTCCAGAACATAGCTGGCTTTCAGATCTTTCATACGGCCGCGCGGAATAGTCAGGTAGGCATCTTTCTCAACACCCAGCGCAACGCGGTCGCTGTCGCCAAACCAGACGGGCTCAGAAGCGAATTCTTTGCCTGCTTTCAATGGCGCGACGGTTTCAAAGAAGCGGAAGCCCCAGGTCAGCAGTTTCTTACTTTCTGATTCGCGGCCTTTGGCGTTACGTCCACCCAGTACCGCAGAAATCAGGCGCATCTGGCCTTCTGTTGCTGAGGCGACCAGATTAAAGCCCGCTGATGACGTATGGCCCGTTTTGATGCCGTCAACATTCAGGCTGGAATCCCACAGCAAGCCGTTGCGGTTAGGCTGGCGAATATTGTTGAACGTGAACTCTTTCTCTTTGTAGGTCGCATATTCTTCTGGCACATCGCGGATCAGCGCCTGACCGATCAGGGCCATATCGCGTGCCGAACTGAACTGGCCCGGCGCATCAAGGCCGTGCACGGTTTCAAAATTGGTATTTTTCAGCCCCAGTGCTTTCACGTAACCGTTCATCAGGTTAACAAAGGCATCCTGACTGCCGGCAACGTAGTCAGCCATCGCGACGCAGGCATCGTTACCGGATTGCAGAATGATGCCTCGGTTTAACTGGGAGACAGGAACGCGGTCGCCCGGTTTCAGGAACATCAGGGAAGAGCCCTGGAAGGTCGGGTTGCCGGTTGCCCAGGCATCTTTACCGACGGTAACGATGTCATTCGGGCTGATTTTTCCTGATTTAATGGCCTGACCAATCACATAGCTGGTCATCATTTTCGTTAAGCTGGCCGGATCGCGGCGCGTGTCGGCATTCATTTCCGCCAACACTTTCCCAGAGTTGTAATCAATCAGGATGTAGGATTCAGCATCGATTTGCGGGACGCCAGGGATCATCGTTTTAAGATTGATATCTTCGGCATAGGCAAAGGAAGAGGCGCTAATGGCGAGCAGTGCGCCAAGCGCAGTACGTTTAGTAAAACGAGACGTGTTTACAGTATTCATGATTGGAACAACAACATCCGTGGGTATGAGTTAAAAAACGAGCCACACTATAGCAGATGGCAAATAGGCAGGCATCAGACATTACGTTACGTGATTTTGCAAAAGGGCGGTATGTTCAATGCCATAGCCGCCGTTTTCGCTGCGTGAGTCTGCCGATTATCTGTTACTAGAGGGTGCTGGGTGCGGCGGTAATAAACGACTGCTGCTGAGCTTCGACTGACAAACGTTGTTGAAGTTCAGCGGCTTGCTGACGATTCTGGAATGGCCCCAGTTGAATACGATACAGGCCGCCGCTCGCCGTGACTTTCCCGGCCACGCGGAAGCGTTCGCTCAGGCTGCGCTGCCAGGTTTGCGCGCGCTGTTGATCGCTCAATGCACCGACCTGAACCACATAGCGCCCCGTGGCAGATGGCGTTGCAGTCGCGGGAGCGGCAACCGCTGCAGCTGGCGCGGCGTTCATTGGCGCAGCGGATGACGATGGCGCTACCGCTGGCGTCACGCTGGACTCAACTACGCCAGCACGCAGGGCGGAAGGTGCCCCCAGAAAACCACCGCTGTGCGACGGCGCGCTGCTCTGCGGCTGTGTGCTTTCTGCTGGTGCACTCAGGCTGCTATTGCTGATCGGGCGCACGGCGCTGTTGGGCGTTGGCGACGTCGTTTCCATCATCGGTGTGCCCAGCCCACTGGCACCGAAGCTCGGACGTTCCGGCAGGGCGAAGCTTTGCTTAGCGACGGTGGTGCCGACGGTTCCGGGACCGGAGAGCGTGCCGTCTGGTGCGACGTTGATGAAGTCCACTTTTACTTTGGTATTGTTCGAGATATTCAGCCGATCGCCTGCGGCCTTGGACAGATCGATAATTCTGCCCGGCGTATACGGCCCGCGGTCGTTCACGCGTACTACCAGACGGCGACCGTTACTCAGGTTGGTCACGCGGACATAGCTTGGCAGAGGCAGCGTTGGGTGGGCGGCGGTTATCGCATTAGGATCAAACGTTTCGCCGATTGACGTGCGGTTACCGCTGGCTTCTTCGCCGTACCATGCGGCTAAACCTGTCTCGCTAAAATTTTGCGGGTTTTTGACAATCTTATAGCTCTTGCCTTTGATGCTGTAGTCTTGCAGCGTACCCTGATTGTAGGGTTCATAACGCGGTTCTGCGCCACCGATCTCTTCCGTCGGTCCGTTGTAAACCTGGGTTACGGGCGGCGCAGGCTGCCGCTGTTCCGTTGTGGTACAGGCCGCAAGCGCCAGAGTTGCTACGCCGACCCAAAGCCAATCCTTACGCATTGCTCACCTCGTGTTATAAATTCTTAGATAGCAGTTTGCGGTGAGTATGTATCGACATGACGATACCGAACCCCGCCATTAAGACGACCAGCGCCGACCCACCGTAGCTGACTAGCGGTAGCGGCACGCCAACGACAGGAAGTATACCGCTGACCATCCCGATATTGACGAACACATAGAAAAACAGAATCAACATCAGCCCGCCGACCATCACCCGGCCGAACGAGGTTTGCGCATTTGCGGCGATGACCAAGCCACGCATAATCATGAACAGATACATCGCGAGCAGAACCAACACACCGATTAACCCAAGCTCTTCAGACAGCACGGCAAAGATAAAGTCGGTGTGGCGCTCTGGCAGAAACTCTAACTGAGACTGGGTGCCATGCAGCCAGCCTTTTCCAGACAGCCCGCCTGAGCCTATCGCAATTTTCGACTGAATAATATGGTACCCGGCTCCGAGCGGATCGCTTTCTGGATCGAGCAGCATCATGACCCTGGCGCGCTGATAATCATGCATCAGGAAAAACCAGAGTATAGGAATAAAAGCAGCGAGTAGCAGGACGGCGATGCCAATCAAGCGCCAGCTCATACCGGCGAGGAAAAGCACAAATAGCCCTGAGAGCGCGATCAGAATCGAGGTGCCTAAGTCGGGCTGCGCGGCAACCAGCAGCGTGGGGACAAAAATCAGCACCAGCGCGATGGCCGTATTTTTTAACGACGGCGGGCACATATCACGGTTGATAAAACGTGCGACCATCAGCGGTACGGCGATCTTGGCAATTTCTGACGGCTGAAAACGGATAAAGCCCAGATCCAGCCAGCGCTGTGCGCCTTTACTGATTTGCCCAAAAATATCCACGATGAGCAGCAAAATTACGCAGACGATATAGAGGTAGGGCGCCCAGCCTTCGTACACGCGTGGGGGGATTTGCGCCATCACGATCATCACCGTAAGCCCCAACACGATTTGAACGACTTTGCGTTCCATCATGTCGATGTCTTGCCCGCTGGCGCTCCATAAAACAAATAGGCTATAGCCTAGCAGTGCCAGGATGCAGAGAAGGAATGGCAGATCGATGTGGATTTTCGCCCAGAACGATCCCTTTTGTTGGCTATCGGTCATGACTGTCTGTTACTCACTCTCGCTACCCGGCGGCGCAGGAGGCGCACTGGGTAAATCGGTATTGTTATCACCCAGCAGGATATGATCAAGAATCTGGCGAGTGATAGCACCCACGGTCGGGCCTGCTCCACCGTTTTCCAGAATAATCGACATCGCGACTTTTGGGTCCTTATACGGGGCAAACGCAACCATTAATTTATGGTCACGCAGATGTTCTGCGATCTTATGCGCATTATAAGTTTCGTTTTCTTTCAGGCCGAAAACCTGCGCCGTACCGGATTTTGCCGCAATTTTATAAGGCGCATCATCGAAACTCTTGTGTGCGGTGCCGTTAGCGCGGTTAGCCACGCCATACATTCCGTCCTTCGCCACTTCCCAATAGCCAGAGTGGATATTACCAATCTGTAGATTCTCAGTTTGTCGGAAAGGCACGATAACACCATTTTCCCGCGAACTATAAAGCAGGTGTGGCGTTTTGACCTGACCGTCGTTGATGAGCGTGACCAATGCCTTATTCATCTGGATAGGGGTTGCCGTCCAGTAACCTTGGCCAATCCCGACGGGAATGGTGTCTCCCTGATACCAGGGTTTCTTAAATCGCCTGAGTTTCCACTCACGGGTTGGCATGTTGCCGGCACTTTCTTCCGAAATATCGATGCCGGTTTTCTCACCATAACCAAATTTATTCATCCATTCGGATAGGCGATCGATGCCCATGTCATAAGCGACCTGATAGAAGAACGTATCCGCGGATTCTTCCAGCGATTTGGTGAGGTTAAGGCGACCATGCCCCCATTTTTTCCAGTCGCGGAAGCGCTTTTCGGAGCCCGGCAATTGCCACCAGCCAGGATCGAACAGGCTGGTGTTCGTGGTAATCACGCCCGCCGTCAGGGCGGAAACCGCGATATAAGGTTTAACGGTAGAGGCGGGTGGGTAAATCCCCTGTGTCGCGCGATTGATCAGCGGACGATCGGGATCGCTTTGGAGTTTTGCGTAATTCTTAGTGGAAATCCCGTCGACAAAGAGATTGGGATCGTAACTGGGCGTGGAAACCATCGCCAGAATACCGCCGTCGCGTGGATCGGTGACAATCACGGCCGCACGGCTGCCTTCCAGCAGTTTCTCGATGTAGATTTGCAGGCTTAGATCCAGCGTCAGATAAATATCACGCCCGGCCTGCGGTGGCTGTTCGTGGAGTTGGCGGATCACGCGGCCACGGTTGTTAACCTCAACTTCTTCATAACCGGGCTTGCCGTGCAACAGGTCTTCATAATGACGTTCAATCCCGAGCTTACCGATGTCACGCGTGGCGGCATAGTCGGCAATTTTTTCTTCTTTGGTCAGCCGCTCTACTTCTTTATCGGTGATTTTGGAAACATAGCCGATGACGTGCGTCAGTGCAGAACCATAGGGATAGTAGCGGCGCTGGTAGCCTTTCACTTCAACGCCGGGGAAGCGGTATTGGTTGACGGCAAAACGGGCGACCTGAATCTCATCGAGCCCGGTTTTTACCGGAATAGAGGTAAAGCGGCGTGAGCGCTTGCGCTCTTTTTCAAAATTTTCCAGATCGCTATCGGTCAGATCGACGACAGGGCGCAGAGCTTCTAGCGTATCTTTAAGGTTGTCGACTTTGTCGGGTACCAGTTCTAACTGATAAATAGTACGGTTCAGCGCCAGCGGGGTGCCGTTACGGTCATAGATGATGCCGCGGCTGGGCGCGATAGGAACCAGTTTAATGCGATTCTCATTAGAGCGTGTGCGGTAGTCATCAACACGCACAATTTGCAGATGATAAAGATTAGCGACTAATACACCGGAAAGCAGCAAAATGCCCAGAAAGGCTACCAAAGCACGGCGCACAAACAGGGCGGACTCAGCCGTATAATCACGAAAGGGTTTACGTTCTACTTTCATCCAGCGTTATTTCACAGGTTTCATCGTATCGCCTTACTCCCGATGGTAAGGGTGATTAGTCGTAATGCTCCATGCACGGTACAGGCTCTCCGCCACCAGTACACGAACAAGCGGGTGGGGCAGCGTTAATGGCGAAAGTGACCAGCTTTGTTCTGCCGCGGCTTTGCACTCTGGCGAAAGTCCTTCTGGCCCGCCAATCAGCAAGCTGACGTCGCGCCCGTCCTGTTTCCAGCGCTCTAGCTGTTGCGCCAACTGCGGTGTCTCCCAGCGAGTCCCGGGTATGTCCAGCGTAACAATGCGGTTGCCTTTGCCTACTGCGGCTAGCATCTGTTCGCCTTCGCGCTCCAGAATGCGTTTGATGTCCGCATTTTTACCCCGTTTCCCCGCCGGAATTTCGAGTAATTCGAAAGGCATGTCCTTTGGGAAACGGCGCAGATAATCGGTGAAACCAGTCTGCACCCAGTCGGGCATTTTGGTGCCAACGGCGACCAGTTGCAGTTTCATACTAGCCCCACAATTTTTCTAATTCGTACAACTGGCGGCTTTCTTCTTGCATGACATGAACCATCACGTCACCTAAATCGACAACAACCCAGTCAGCAGCGCTTTCGCCCTCAACACCGAGTGGAATCAGACCCGCGGCGCGTGAAGATTGCACGACGTGATCGGCGATAGAAGCGACATGACGCGTAGAGGTACCCGTACAGATAACCATGTAATCGGTGATGCTGGACTTACCCTGCACGTTAAGTGCAACAATATCCTGGGCTTTTAAGTCATCGACCTTATCAATAACGAAGTCTTGGAGTGCTTGACCTTGCAAAGGTTCCCCCTCAATGGCGTTTTGTCAGCAACTGACGAACGCGTGCGGCGCTGAATTGTTTAGTAAAAAGGTGAATCACCGAGTAATTGCCGAGAATTTCCGCTTTTCCCGGTGATTGAAACCAGCCGCGGAGTATATCACGCACTTTTACCGAGTGGTATAAAGCCCGTGGTTGATGGGCAGGAAAAGCGGCGTTATTGGTACAGGCCGCTTTCGTCGATGTATCTGAGCACGGCGGGAGGTAATAAATCGCGACAGTCCAGACCTTGCTGGCGACGCTGGCGAATGTCCGTGGCGGAAATGGTGATCAGCGGCGTGTCTGCTAAAAAAATCCGTCCCTGCGGTTGGCGATGAAGATCGGCCGGCGTGTGCGTCAGATGATCGTCCAGCCACCGCTGTAATTCGGGCGTTTCCAATGTCGAGCGATAGCCGGGCCGAGCGCATACCAGCAAATGACAGACGCTAAGCAGATCCTGCCAGCGGTGCCAGTGGTGCAGCGTTAGCAGCGAATCTTGCCCGATGATAAAGCCCAGTGGTGCATCTCGGCCTTTTTCAGCCCGCAGCGCTTCCAGCGTATCGATGGTATAGGAGGGCGTTTGCCGTTGCAGTTCACGATCGTCCACGGTAAATAACGGGTTGCCTTCCACGGCCAGCTCAGCCATATGAAAACGCTGCCGGGAACTGGCTTCGGGCTGCTGCCGGTGCGGCGGAACGTTATTGGGCATCAGGACGACCTGAGTCAGCCCCACGAGCTTTGCCAGTGCAGTCACTGGCTGAAGGTGACCGTAATGAATCGGGTCAAACGTGCCGCCAAAAAACGCGGTCAGGGATGGCGCTGCGGGTGACGTATTCAAATGAATGCCTCCGGCAAGGCTTTGCCGCACAGAAGCATGGCAAGCGATTCCAGTTCAGACCAAACGGACTGACCATAGTCTTGCTTTAAGGTTATTTCCACCTGCGTTAGCAATCGTACGGCCTGCTGTAGCTGCTGAAGAGAAAGCCGCTGCAGTGCCTGAGTGAGCAGGTCACGCCGGTTTTGCCACACTTTTTGCTGATCGAAGAGCGTACGCAGCGGTGTGTCTGACATACGCCGTTTTAGCACCAGCAGTTGTAGCAGTTCACGCTGTAGCGTGCGCAGTAAAATGACAGGCTCGCAATCTTCCTGTTTTAACTGTTGCAAAATGTGCCAGGCGCGTTTGCCTTTGCCTGCCAGCAGCGCATCAAGCCAGTGGAACGGGGTGAAGTGAGCGGCATCATTGACCGCACTTTCCACGCGCGGCAGGGTTAGCTTACCATCGGGATAAAGCAGTGCCAGCCGCTCTAACGCCTGAGACAGCGCGAGCAAGTTGCCTTCATAGCAATAGCAAATGAGCTGTGTGGCCTGGTCATCCAGCGTTAATTTCATGGATTTGGCGCGCTGAGCAACCCAGCGAGGGAGCTGGGCCTGTTCTGGCGTCAGACAATTGATATAGACGCTGTCTTGCGCCAGCGATTTAAACCAGACGCTGTTTTCCTGCGCTTTGGTCAGCTTATGACCGCGCAGAATCAGCAAAATATCGGGGTGCAATAATCCAGAGAGCTTAACCAGATTTTCACCCATCGCGGCGTTTGGGCCGTTTTCCGGCAAAACCAGTAAGAGCGATTGGCGCGAGGCGAATAGGCTGAGCGCCTGACAGGTGCTGAAAATCGCATCCCAGTCAGTATGAAGATCCAGGATGAAGCTGAAATGCTCGCTGAATTCGTGCTGTTGAGCGACCCGTTTGATGCTGTCGAGACTTTCCTGCAGCAGCAGCGGGTCTGAACCAAAGACCAAATAACAACCGCGCAGCCCCTCATGGAGCTGCGCGGTGAGTTGTTCGGGGTAAAGCCGAATCATGAACGCGTGGCGGCAGCGGTGGAATCGGTAGACTGCAACCGATTTTTGACTTCCTGACTACCGTTGACGGTCAGCAATTTACGCACCAACTGCTGGGCAGCTTGCTCACGCATTTCCTGACGGACGATATCCTGTTCGGCATCTTTCGCCAGTGCAGCCAGCGGGTTATCAAAGAACGTGCGGAACACCGTCACGCTGAGCGGATAAATATCTTCACCCGGCATCAGCACCTGCGCCTGCAACGTCAGCACCATCTGGTACTCCGCTGTTTTACCGTCCTGAAAAATAGAGACGGTATCGCGCGTTTCGCTTGAGCCCAGTACCCGCAGAGACGGGATATCCTGACGCGTCGCATCGTCAACGATTTTCACATCGCTGAGACGGAGCTGCTCACGTACTGCACGCGTTAGCGGACCATACGGATCGCTGCTGTCGAGCACCAGTGTTTGTAACTGCGCAGGCACTTGTGTCGTGCCGCGCAGATGAAAACCGCAGCCAGCGGTGATTAACACCGCCAGCCCCAGCAACAACGTGAATAGACGATGTCGCACAGTTCCTCCTTGCCTTAACCCACAACCAGGTTAAGCAGTTTGCCAGGGACATAAATCACTTTACGAACCGTGACGCCGTCCAGATATTTCGCGACCAGCGGTTCCTGTGCAGCGCGTTCGCGAACCTGTTCTTCGCTTGCGTCAGCGGCAACGGTGATTTTACCACGTACTTTACCGTTAACCTGAACAACAACCAGCTTGGAATCTTCAACCATCGCGTTCTCATCTGCAACCGGCCACGGCGCAGTATCAACGTCGCCTTCACCTTGCAGTGCCTGCCACAGCGTGAAGCAAACGTGCGGCGTGAACGGATACAGCATACGAACGACGGCCAGCATGATTTCCTGCGTCAGCGCGCGATCCTGATCGCTGTCCTGCGGCGCTTTCGCCAGCTTGTTCATCAGCTCCATGATGGCGGCGATCGCGGTGTTGAAGGTCTGGCGACGGCCGATATCGTCGGTCACTTTAGCAATCGTTTTGTGCAGATCGCGGCGCAGTGATTTCTGATCTTCCGTCAGTGTAGCGATATCCAGAGACGTTACCGCACCTTTCTCAGTATGCTCGAAGGCTTGTCTCCAGACGCGTTTCAGGAAGCGGTTTGCGCCCTCTACGCCGGATTCCTGCCATTCCAGCGTCATTTCCGCCGGAGAAGCAAACATCATGAACAGACGCACGGTATCTGCACCGTATTTCTCTACCATGACCTGCGGGTCGATGCCGTTGTTTTTAGACTTCGACATTTTGCTCATGCCCGCGTAAACCACGTCACGGCCTTCGTTATCGACGGCTTTGACGATGCGTCCTTTCTCATCACGCTCAACGGTCACGTCGGTCGGAGACACCCAGATGCGTTCGCCGTTATTGCCCAGATAGTAGAAGGCGTCGGCCAGCACCATGCCCTGACACAGCAGGCGTTTGGCGGGTTCATCAGAGGTCACCAGACCCGCGTCGCGCATCAGTTTGTGGAAGAAGCGGAAATACATCAGGTGCATGATGGCGTGTTCGATACCGCCAACGTATTGGTCAACGGGCAGCCAGTAGTTGGCTGCAGCCGGATCCAGCATTCCCTGATCGTACTGCGGGCAGGTGTAGCGCGCGTAGTACCAGGAAGATTCCATAAAGGTGTCGAACGTGTCGGTTTCACGCAGCGCTGGCTGACCGTTAACGGTTGTCTTCGCCCATTCCGGGTTAGATTTCAGCGGGCTGGTGATGCCATCCATCACGACATCTTCCGGCAGGATCACCGGCAGTTGATCTTCTGGCGTTGGGATGACGGTGCCGTCTTCCAGCGTCACCATTGGGATTGGTGCGCCCCAGTAACGCTGACGGGAGACACCCCAGTCGCGCAGGCGATAGTTGACTTTACGCTCGCCGATGCCTTTTTCTACCAGCTTATCGGCAATAGCGTTGAATCCAGCCTCGAAATCCAGACCGTCAAACTCACCAGAGTTGAACAGGCTGCCTTTTTCTGTCATCGCCTGAGCGGACAGATCGGGCTCGCTGCCATCGGCATTCAGAATAACTGGCTTGATGGACAGATCGTATTTGGTGGCAAATTCCCAGTCGCGCTGGTCGTGGCCTGGAACGGCCATCACTGCGCCTGTACCGTATTCCATCAGGACGAAGTTGGCGACCCAGATAGCGACTTTCTCACCGTTCAGCGGGTGAATCGCATACAGGCCAGTGGCCATGCCTTTTTTCTCCATCGTCGCCATGTCGGCTTCGGCAACTTTGGTATTACGGCATTCTGCAATGAAATCGGCCAGTGCTGGGTTGGTTGCAGCAGCCTGCGCAGCGAGAGGGTGACCAGCGGCAACGGCAACGTAGGTCACGCCCATGAACGTATCTGGGCGCGTGGTGTAAACAGTCAGTTTCTCGTCGCTGTCTGACACGTCAAAGGTGATTTCCACACCTTCAGAACGGCCAATCCAGTTACGCTGCATGGTTTTGACTTGTTCAGGCCAGCTTTCCAGCGTATCCAGATCGTTCAGCAGTTGGTCTGCGTAAGCGGTGATTTTGATAAACCACTGTGGAATTTCTTTGCGTTCGACTTTGGTGTCGCAACGCCAGCAGCAGCCGTCGATAACCTGTTCGTTTGCCAGTACCGTCTGGTCGTTCGGGCACCAGTTAACGGCGGAGGTTTTTTTATAAACCAGACCTTTCTCGTACAGCTTGGTGAAGAACCACTGTTCCCAGCGGTAGTAGTCTGGTTTGCAGGTCGCGACTTCACGATCCCAGTCATAGCCAAAGCCCAGCAGTTTGAGCTGGTTTTTCATGTAGTCGATATTGGCGTAGGTCCAGGGGGCTGGCGCGGTGTTGTTTTTAACCGCTGCGCCTTCTGCCGGCAGGCCAAAGGCATCCCAACCGATCGGTTGCAGAACGTTCTTGCCCAGCATGCGCTGATAACGGGAGATCACGTCGCCGATGGTGTAATTACGGACGTGGCCCATATGTAGTCGGCCAGAAGGGTAAGGCAGCATGGAAAGGCAATAGTATTTTTCCTTGCCGGGCTGTTCGGTGACTTTAAATGTCTGCTTCTCTTGCCAGTGAAGCTGGACGTCCGCTTCTATCTCTTCTGGGCGGTATTGCTCTTGCATGGCTGCCAGGGGTCCTGTTTAGTGAAGAATCGCTACGTGAGTAGCCTGTTCTGATTCATAACAAAAGATCCGCATAGCATAGCCGTAAGCGGCGCGGGCAACAACACCCAGCGCCCGACTGGGGAATATTTCTGATCTGTGAGCGACATACTGCGAGGCGTTGCGCAAATTGGCGACAATTTATCAGGTGTACCGAAAAAATAATCTAAAATAGAGAGAGATAGGCAACGTATCGGTTTTTGGCTCGGTGTGCCAGACAGCGAATAGTCGTGCTTTATCACCTTTCAACCCGCTTAATTCAGGAGGAAGCATGAATAAACTAGCCCGCTATTACCGCGAGTTAATGGCTTCAGTGACGGCTCGGCTGAACAATGGTGAACGCGATCTCGACAGTCTGGTGCAGAGCGCCCGCAAAACCTTGCAGGAAAGCTCGGAGCTGACGCAGAAAGAAATCGAGCAGGTGATTCAGGCTGTTCAGCGCGATCTGGAAGAGTTTGCCCGCAGCTATAACGAAAGTCAGGATGAGTTTACCGACAGCGTTTTTATGCGAGTCATCAAGGAAAGCCTGTGGCAGGAGCTGGCGGATATTACGGATAAAACGCAGCTAGAGTGGCGTGAGATCTTCAAAGATGTGAATCATCACGGGGTGTATCACAGCGGTGAAGTGGTGGGGCTAGGTAATTTGGTGTGTGAGAAGTGCCATCATCATATTGCATTCTACACGCCGGAGGTTTTGCCACTCTGCCCGAAATGCTCACATGACCTGTTCCACCGCCAGCCGTTTCAGCCGTAAGGCTGTAGGAGCAGTAAATAAGCGTGCCTTGCGGCACGCTGTATCTGATTATTAATGCAGGATTTTCGCCAGGAAGTCTTTCGCGCGTTCGGACTGTGGGTTATTGAAGAAATCATCCTTACGGGTGTCTTCAACGATTTTGCCCTCATCCATAAAGATCACGCGGTGCGCCACTTTACGGGCAAAGCCCATTTCATGCGTAACGACCATCATGGTCATGCCTTCCTGCGCCAATTCAACCATAACGTCCAACACTTCGTTGATCATCTCTGGATCAAGTGCGGATGTCGGTTCGTCAAATAGCATCGCGATAGGATCCATGCACAGTGCGCGCGCGATGGCGACACGCTGTTGCTGACCGCCGGAAAGCTGCCCTGGGTATTTGTTGGCGTGCGCCGCCAGCCCAACGCGCTCCAACAGCTTCTGCGCTTTAGCTTTGGCTTCTTCACGATTACGTTTCAGCACTTTCACCTGCGCCAGCGTCAGGTTCTCGATAATTGATAAATGCGGGAACAGTTCAAAGTGCTGGAACACCATCCCGACTTTGGAACGCAACTGGGCCAGATTGGTTTTCTTATCGTTAACGGCAATGCCATTGACGGTAATTTCACCTTGTTGAATTGGTTCCAGACCGTTTACGGTTTTGATCAGGGTTGATTTACCAGAGCCAGAGGGCCCGCAGACGACCACGACTTCACCTTTTTTTACTTCTGTGGAGCAGTCGGCTAGCACCTGAAATTGGCCGTACCATTTAGAAACATTTTTCAGGGAAATCATCAAACCGTCCTTTTTTTCAGGTAACTGACCAGCATTGAGGCAGTAATGCTGAAGAGAAAATAAATGAACCCGGCAAACAGGATCATTTCAACTTGTGTTCCGTCACGCTCGCCGATGGTTGAGGCGGTACGGAAGAAATCAGCGAGGCTGAGTACGTAAACCAGTGAGGTATCCTGGAACAGAACAATCCCCTGCGTCAGCAGTAGCGGCACCATCGCGCGGAATGCCTGCGGCAGAATAACCAGCTTCATGGATTGCCAGTGCGTCATGCCTAATGCTAACGCCGCGGAAGATTGACCGCGTGACACGCTTAGAATACCCGCACGAATGATTTCCGAATAATAGGCTGCCTCGAACAGCGAGAAGGCTACCATAGCTGAAATCAGTCGAATATCGGTTTTCGGCGATAGCCCAAGCACATTTTGTAATAAGCTAGGAACCACCAGATAGAACCACAGCAGCACCATGACGAGCGGAACGGAGCGGAACAGGTTCACATACAGCTTGGCGAACCAACTGATAGGCTTGATCGGCGACAAGCGCATCACCGCCAGAATCGTGCCCCAGACAATCCCGAAGACCACCGCCGTTAGCGTAATTTTGAGTGTGACGACCATCCCCTGAATCAGGTACGGCATGCTTGGCCCAATTGAGCTCCAGTCAAATTCATGCATGATTTATTTGCTCCCCATATTGCCCGGCAAACGGGTTTTTCGCTCAACGACCTGCATAATCAACATAATGATGGCATTGATGCCAACGTACGCCAGCGTGATGGCGGTAAAGGATTCATACGCGTGGGCGGAATAGTCCAGCAGTTTTCCTGCCTGTGCCGCCATATCAACCAGACCAATCGTGGAAGCGATGGCCGAGTTTTTTACCAGGTTCAGCATCTCTGAAGTTAACGGCGGAACAATCACACGGTACGCATTCGGCAGTAACACATAGCGGTAGGTTTGCGGCAGCGTCAGGCCCATCGCCAGCCCGGCGGCTTTCTGGCCGCGTGGTAGCGATTGAATCCCTGCACGCACCTGCTCACAAACGCGCGCCGCGGTGAAGAGCCCCAGACAAATCATTGAGGACAGGAAGAATTGAATATTGGGATCGAGTTCGGCTTTAAACCACATACCGATGTTAACGGGAAGCAGTTCAGGAACCACCAGATACCAGGTAAAGAACTGGACAATCAGTGGGACGTTGCGAAATAGTTCGACGTAGCAGGTACCAATGCCCGCAAGGAAACGATTTGGGACGGTACGCAGGATTCCAAATAAAGAACCAATAAGAAAGGCGATAATCCAGGCACAGATAGATAGTGTGACGGTGACTTGCAGACCGGACAAAATCCACCCGAGGTAGGTTGTGTTGCCGAAGGGGGCTGCTTGTAGAAATATGCCCCAGTTCCAATCTATTGACATAACGAACTCCGGTAAAAAAAGGGTAGCGAAGCTACCCTGAAGATTGATGAGCGGCCATATTCCCGTTCTGTTTCAAACTACAGGTGTATTGTTTATTTTCCTGTTTATCGAAATTTCTCGGGGCAACATGTGATGGGGAACGACCATCACATGCCTGTCTGTCCTGCCACGAATCAGCAATCAGAGGGCAGATAGCTCTGCCCTTATTCTCATTATTAATTAGTTTAGTGCTTTGTCATTTGGCGCTTTGAACAGCGCTTTCATTTCGTCTGACAGTGCAAAGTTCAGGTTAAGATCTTTTGGTGGGATCGGTTGTTTGAACCAGCGATCGAACCACTTTTCAGCTTCACCGGAGGTCTGAACTTCAGCGATGGTGTCATCAACCAGTTTCTTGAATTGTGGATCGTCTTTACGCAGCATACAGCCGTAGGCTTCTTCAGACTGCGCTTTGCCCACGATATCCCACTGATCGGCGTTTTTCGCTTTCGCACGTTCACCCGCCAGCAGTGCATCATCCATCATAAAGGCAACAGCACGGCCGCTTTCCAGCGTACGGAAGGAGTCACCGTGGTCTTTCGCACTGATGATACGCATCTTCATTTGTTTTTCTTCATTCAGCTTGTTCAGCAGAACTTCAGAGGTGGTGCCGGAAGTCACTACGACGGTTTTACCCGCCAGATCCGGGAAGTCTTTTACGCCGGAATCTTTTTTGGTTAACAGACGCGTACCGACCACGAAAATAGTGTTAGAGAACGCGGCTTGTTTCTGACGTTCCAGGTTGTTAGTCGTTGAACCACATTCAAAATCAAAGGTACCGTTCTGCAACAGTGGGATACGGTTCTGAGAGGTGATAGGGAGTAGCTTGACCTGCAGATTAGGTGCATCCAGTTTTTTCTTAACCGCTTCGACAATTTTGTCAGAGTAGGCTTGAGAGTAGCCGACCACTTTTTGCGTGTTGTCATAGTAAGAAAAAGGCACGGACGATTCGCGGTGTCCAATGACGATCACGCCATTATCTTTGACCTTTTTCAATGTACCGGCCAGATCTTCAGCCTGAGCTACGCTGGCGGCGGTGCCAAGCAGAAGCAGTGATAATGCCAGTTTACGCATTTGCATGTTCTAACTCCTTTGCTGTCGTTATATACCCGTCATCTTCAAGTTAACATTGTCTTCAAGCTAACATCGTATTGCTGTATCACTCATAATGCTTTGCGACTTCTCTGTGATAACGCTGCACCGTTAAAGCGCGAAGTTACTGTCTATACAGTTAAAAAGTAGCTGATTGTAAATAGATTGAAATAGAAATGTTTGTTTTTTGCGATATCCGCCGCACCAAATAACAGCAATGTCAGAGGGTGGCACCAATTTGGTGCGTTACTTGCCCCAATAGAGAGCTTTACGCCGACGTAATATCCAAAAAAATACAGAAACAACCCTTTACAGAGTAATAAGAGGCAAATACCGTGCCATAAATAAAAAAAGGCATGCAAAAGCATGCCCTTAGGGATGTGAAGAGGGGCTGGCTATCGGCGACGCAAACCGAAGAAAACGGCAGCGACACCGCCCAGTAACGTAATGATCCAGAGCGGCCAGGAACCGAAGCGCGCATAAGGCGTTATCCCCGTTGCTGGCACGACCTGCGTGCTCAGCACCGCACGCGTAAACTGCGGCAGACTGGCGCTGACATTGCCATCAGGCGCAATCACCGCTGTGACGCCGTTATTGGTACTACGAACCAGAGGGCGACCTAATTCGAGTGCACGCATGCGTGCCATCTGGAAGTGTTGCCACGGGCCGATTGAATGACCAAACCAGGCATCGTTCGAGATGGTCAGCAGCATATCGGTGTCTGGCCTGAAGTTATCACGCAACTGCTGGCCTAAGATGATTTCATAACAAATGGCGGCATTGAGCTTGAAGCCGTGCACCGAAAGCTGAGGCTGAACGTAGTCTCCGCGGCTGAACGATGACATGGGGAGATCGAAGAACGGCGCCAGCGGGCGTAACAGCGTTTCCAACGGGACAAACTCGCCAAAAGGCACCAGATGGTTTTTGTTGTAACGGTTCGTTGTAGGGTAGTGGTACGGATCTTTGTCGCCTAACACGATAACCGAGTTATAAAAATCGGTTTTGTTACCCTCACGCCGGATATCGACGATACCCGTAATCAGGCTGCTATTGCGGCTACGCAGAATGTCGTCAATTTGCTTCAAATAGGCACCCTGACGGCTTTCAATATCAGGAATCGCCGTTTCTGGCCAGATAACGATGGGGGCCTTGTCCATATAAGGCAGGCTGTTATCCAGATAGATTTTCAGCGTGTTCAACAGCTCATCTTGTTCCCACTTCATGGCCTGAGGGATGTTGCCCTGAACCAGTGCGACATTGACGGCGCGTTCAGGTTGCAGGGTATACCACTGCACGTTGCGCAGCGGCCATGATAAAACGAAAACGCCGATGGCAATGGCTGCCGGTGCGATTTTTCGTTGATTGATGGCATAAACGAGTAGCCCGCTGAGGCTCATCAACAGGAAGGTAATGGTGTCAATGCCCAGAATGGGCGCGATACCTTTGAGCGGGCCGTCAATTTGGCTGTAGCCGAATTGCAGCCACGGAAAACCGGTGAGCACCCAGCCGCGCAAAAATTCAGTTAGCTGCCAGAGCACGGGAGCGGCAAGCACCAGACGCCACAGCGTTGTTTTCGGCCACAGGCGTGAGAGTAGGGCAGAAAACAGCAGAGGGTAGAGCGACAAATAGGCGGCGAGCAGAACGACCAGCGCAACATTGACAGGGCCCGGCATTCCGCCAAACTGCGCAATACTGACGTAAACCCAGTTAACGCCGCTACCGAACAGACCCAATCCCCAGCAAAATCCTATCCAGGCTGACTGACGACTCGTACGGTTGAGCGTCAGTGCCTGTAGGCCCATGAGCGAGATAATCGCCGCAGGCCAGAAATCAAAGGGAGAAAATGCCAGCGTGCCACAGGCACCAAATAAGAGCGCCAGCAGGGCTTTGACCTGCTGGCGTTGTAGAAAAGAAGCGACAAGCATTGCCAAATTATTCTTCCAATTTTGGTTGAGGGGCATTGTCAGGGATTCTGACATGAACCTGAATAATACGGCGGCTGTCCGCCATCGCAACCTTAAACAGGTAACCTTCTATGTCGATGGTTTCGCCACGGGCAGGAAGATGGCCGAAAGACTGCATCACCAAGCCGCCAATGGTGTCGACCTCATCATCGCTGAACCGTGTACCGAAAGCCTCGTTAAAATCTTCGATATCGGTTAACGCACGAACGGTGTAGGTCTGGCGATTAAGTTGACGAATATCTCTGTCTTCTTCATCGTCGTATTCGTCTTCAATTTCGCCGACAATCAGCTCAAGAATATCTTCAATCGTGACCAGGCCGGATACGCCACCAAACTCATCGATGACAATCGCCATGTGATAGCGCAGTGAGCGGAACTCATTCAGCATTCTATCAACGCGTTTACTTTCCGGCACAACCACGGCGGAACGCAGAACTTTATCCATACTGAAGGGCTCGGAATCGCTGCGCATAAACGGCAGCAAATCCTTCGCCATCAGGATGCCTTCAATGTGGTCTTTATCTTCGCTAATAACGGGGAAACGAGAATGGGCGGATTCGATAATCACGTCCAGACACTCTTCCAGCGTTTGATCGCGCTTGAGCGTAATCATCTGCGAGCGAGGGATCATGATGTCGCGTACACGCTGGTCGGCGATATCCATGACGCCTTCGAGCATATCTCGTGTTTCAGGATCGATCAGTTCATTCTGTTCGGAATCACGAATCAGAGTGAGTAAACCGTTACGATCTTTTGGCTCGCCGTGAAAAAGCTGATTAAGAATAAGAGAAAAGAAGCCCTTTTTGGGACTGGGTGCATCGCTGTTTTGAGAATGGTCGTCGCTCATGCGTTTTAATTAACATCACTCTTGTTAAGGGATTATTGCCAGCCGTTGGAATCGACACAGCGGCTGACGTGGAGCAGATTAGTACCCGATATCTTCCCGATCTCGGGCTAGATAAAATGTATTTCTATTTATTCGGTGAGGCCATCTTTTTCTGCAAGGTAAGGATCGGCATAGCCCATACTTTGCATAATCTCGGTTTCCAGCGCTTCCATTTCTTCGGCTTCGCTGTCTTCGATATGGTCATACCCTAGCAGATGCAGGCTACCATGGACAACCATGTGCGCCCAGTGCTCTTCTGCGGTTTTTTCCTGCTCTGCGGCTTCACGTTCGACAACCTGACGACAGATGATTAAATCACCAAGCAAAGGAAGCTCGACCTCAGGCGGTGCCTCGAAAGGAAACGACAGCACGTTGGTCGGCTTGTCTTTACCGCGATAGGTGTTATTCAGGTCGCGGCTTTCGGCCTCATCCACGATGCGGATCGTGACTTCAGAGACTTCCTGAAACTGTGGCAGAACACCTTCCAGCCAGCGCTGAAAGTCTTTTTCTTCCGGTAGCCCTTGTGCTTGCTCGCTGGCGATTTGTAAATCCAGAATCACCTGACTCATTTTTGCTCCTGATCTGATGCCGCAGCCTGTGCTTCACGCTTGCGCTGTTCTGCTAAGGCGTCTTTACGTTTCTGTTCGGCATTTTCCCACGCTTCATAGGCATTCACAATCCGTGCAACCACCGGATGGCGCACCACGTCTTCGCTGTGGAAAAAGTTAAAACTGATCTCTTCCACATCGGCCAGCACTTCTATTGCGTGGCGTAAGCCGGATTTCAGATTCTTCGGCAGGTCGATCTGCGTGACGTCACCGGTGATGACCGCTTTTGAGTTGAACCCGATGCGCGTCAGGAACATTTTCATTTGTTCGATGGTGGTGTTCTGGCTTTCATCCAGAATGATAAAGGCATCGTTCAGCGTTCGGCCACGCATGTAAGCCAGTGGCGCGACTTCAATGACGTTGCGTTCGATGAGCTTCTCTACGCGCTCAAAGCCCAGCATTTCAAACAGAGCATCGTAAAGTGGGCGCAGGTAAGGATCGACTTTCTGGCTCAGGTCGCCAGGCAGGAAGCCCAATTTCTCGCCAGCTTCGACGGCTGGGCGCGTTAACAGAATGCGGCGAATATCCTGACGTTCCAGTGCATCCACGGCGGCAGCGACGGCTAAGTAGGTTTTCCCCGTTCCCGCAGGGCCAACACCAAATGCGATGTCGTGATCGAGGATATTGGCGACATACTGCGCCTGATTCGGCGTGCGCGGTTTGATCACGCCGCGTTTGGTGCGGATGTTGACCACTTTGCCATAGTCAGGAACGTGTTCCGCAGACTGCTCCAGTACGCGAGATTCTTTAATCGCCAGGTGGATTTGCTCAGGATCGATATCACCGATGACGCCACGTACTGGGGCCGTATCGACATACAGACGTTGCAGGATATCGGCGGCAGCTTGCGTCAGCAGGTTTTTACCGACCAGCTTAAACTGGTTATCGCGGCGATTGATCTCGATGCCTAAGCGGCGCTCTAACTGCTTAATATTGTCATCAAACGGACCGCAAAGGCTGAGCAGGCGTTGGTTATCTGCGGGTTCAAGGGCAATCTCTTTTGTCGTTACGTTCAAATTATTCCTCTTGAGCGTTACTGCGCTGGCACTTTCTGCCTGCACAAAATGAACAGTTGTCAGACGGCCTGATGTGTCAGCCATATGAATGAATTATTCATCGTGAATGCCCGATGGTGCAAGTCACAATCATGATATTGGGATGCCGCCTCGCAAAAGCAAATGTAAGCGGCATGAAATTGAAGCGGATAGCTCGCCATAAAAAATGGGTGGCAAAGCCACCCATCAATCACGCTGAGACTGAAACGTACATCGGTTACGGCTGATAGAACCCGACGCCGATCTCATTCTCTTTGCGGGTACGCGCAATCACGGAAGACGGTGATTCATGTACGCGCAGATCCATTTGATCTTCGGTGCGCACCACGATGCCGCGCAGCGAGTTGGTATAAACATCAACGATTTCCACATCGACGAATTTACCGATCATATCCGGCGTGCCTTCGAAGTTGACTACGCGATTGTTTTCCGTACGGCCAGACAGCTCCATCACGCTCTTACGTGAGGTGCCTTCTACCAGAATACGCTGGACGGTGCCCAACATGAGGCGGCTAAACCGCATGGCCTGCTGGGTGATGCGCTCTTGCAGAAGATACAGACGCTGTTTTTTCTCTTCTTCCGGCACGTCATCGATCATATCCGCAGCCGGTGTCCCCGGACGGGCAGAGTAGACAAAGCTGTAGCTCATATCGAAATTCACATCGGTAATCAGCTTCATCGTCTGTTCAAAGTCAGCCTGCGTTTCGCCAGGGAAACCGACGATAAAGTCAGAACTGATCAGAATGCCCGGGCGTGCGTTGTGCAGTTTACGGATGATCGCTTTGTATTCCAGCGCGGTATGACGACGTTTCATCATCGTCAGCACGCGGTCAGAGCCGCTTTGTACTGGCAAATGCAGGAAGCTGACCAGCTCCGGCGTATCTTCATAGACGCTGATAATATCGTCTGTGAATTCAATCGGATGGCTGGTGGTAAAGCGTACGCGGTCGATCCCGTCAATAGCGGCAACCAGACGCAGCAACTCAGCAAAGGTGCAGATTTCACCGTCATAGGTTTCGCCGCGATAGGCGTTGACGTTCTGCCCAAGAAGGTTGACTTCACGCACGCCCTGCGCGGCCAGTTGAGCGATTTCGAACAACACATCGTCGCACGGGCGGCTGACTTCTTCGCCGCGGGTATAAGGCACCACGCAGAATGTGCAATATTTATTGCAGCCTTCCATGATGGAGACGAAAGCGGTTGGTCCTTCGGCTCGCGGCTCTGGCAGGCGGTCGAATTTTTCGATTTCAGGGAAACTGATATCCACGATAGGGCTACGGGTGCCCTGAACGTGATTAATCATTTCCGGCAGGCGGTGCAAGGTTTGCGGGCCAAAAATAACGTCAACGTAGTGCGCACGTTCACGAATATGCGCGCCTTCCTGTGAGGCCACGCAGCCACCGACACCAATAATCAGGTTCGGATTGAGATCTTTCAGCGTTTTCCAACGGCCAAGTTGATGGAAGACCTTTTCCTGCGCCTTTTCACGGATCGAACAGGTATTGAGCAGCAGGACATCAGCTTCTTCAGCGATTTCAGTCAGCTCATAGCCGTGCGTACTTCCCAGTAAATCAGCCATCTTCGATGAATCGTACTCATTCATCTGACAGCCCCAGGTTTTAATATGCAGTTTTTTTGTCATCGACTTACCATTACTCAGTGCGGATAAGAAAGATTCCCCTCATTTGGGGCGGGTATTGTAATCGCTCGCCGACGTTGTGACCAGCGCCGGAAACCACGCTGATTTGATAACGCCTTACTTTCTATAAAAATGCGGCTTTTCTGAAAAGTTACCCGTAAATCCAGTACACTATTTTCATGCATTTTTACTGGTGTGAATAAACCAGAACCAGAGAGGATAAAGCCAATATGCATTACGATGCGATTGTGGTTGGCGGTGGCATGGTCGGCGCGGCTGCGGCGCTTGGGTTGGCACAGCAAGGATTTCAGGTTGCCGTGGTTGAGCAGGAAATGCCGACGCCGTTTGATGCCGCCAGCCCGCCTGATTTACGGATCTCGGCGATTGGCTATGCGTCGGTTGCGCTATTGAAAGAACTGGGCGCATGGCAGCGGGTGCAGCAGATGCGCAGCGCGCCTTACCGTCGGTTGGAAACCTGGGAATGGGCGAATGCCAGAGTCGTTTTCGATGCTGCCGACATTCACCTGCCCGAGCTGGGTTTTATGGTGGAAAACCGCGTGTTGCAACGGGCGCTCTGGGAAAGTTTGCAGGAAGAGGAACGCTGTCACTGTTATTGCCCGGCTACGCCGCAGAACCTGCAACGCACTGATGATGGCTGGTGTTTACAGCTTGCCGATGGGCAGCAACTGATGGCTTCGCTGGTGGTGGGAGCTGATGGCGCGAATTCTCAGGTTCGCCAGTGGGCGGGGATTGGTATCAACGGCTGGCAGTACCGCCAGTCTTGTATGTTGATCGGCGTTGAGACCTCGCAGCCCCAGCAGGATGTGACCTGGCAACAGTTTACGCCGAGCGGCCCGCGTGCATTTTTGCCGCTGTTTGACCAGTGGGGATCGCTGGTGTGGTATGACAGTCCGCAGCGTATTCGTCAGCTTCAGGCGATGCCGCTTACACAGTTGGATAAAGAAATTGCGGCCGCGTTTCCTGAGCGATTGGGTCCGGTCAAGGCGCTCTCCGCTGGGTCATTCCCGTTGGTCAGACGCCATGCACAAACCTATATCAAGCCAGGCTTGGTGCTGTTGGGTGATGCCGCGCATACCATCAATCCGTTGGCGGGGCAGGGGGTTAATCTGGGGTATCGCGACGTTGAGGCGCTGCTGAACGTGTTGATTAATGCACGTAATGCAGGAGAGGAATGGGCTTCTGAGCGCGTGTTACGCCGCTATGAGTGCCGCCGTATGCCGGATAATCTGATGATGCAAAGTGGGATGGACCTCTTCTATAACGCGTTCAGTAATGCGTTACCGCCGCTGAGCTTTGCGCGCAATATGGCGCTGATGGTTGCACAGCGCGCTGGCGTGTTAAAACAGCGCGCCTTGAAATATGCCATTGGCGTCTGATGAATTGAATAATGAGGACGCCGCCCGCTACAGCACAGGCTCGGCGGTGAAGATAATATCGGTGTCCTCATTAGTTGTTGCCATAAAGCGAACATGTCCTATCTGCCTAACGCCTTTACCTGAGGCCTGGCTATCCTGAAGCAGGCCGAACATCATCTCGGTCATTTCAGGGCTTTCGAGACTATTTTCACCTGACAACGCCCCGCCCAATAGCGCAGAAAACGCGGCAGTGACGATTTGCAGATTCTGTCTTGTTGCATCGGGGGATTCTGACGCGGCGTTGAGTATCACAAGTCCATTAAGCTGTTGGCTTTTACTCTCTACCGACCCAATTAATCCGACGTGCTCATTAAAAATGTGCTGAAAATCATCGACGGACGTTCCCTTTTCCAACTTAACGGTCAATTCGAGAGGGATATTGAGTTTCTTCAGATTGGCATTCATCCGGTCAGCGAACGTTTGCGAAGACATCTTAAAAGAAGGGACGCTAGCAGCATCAGTCGGTGCGATGAAGCAAAACAGCAATGCCACGCTGAGTAACAGTTTGCTTAACTGCGCACGCATCACGGATCGCCGCAATTGGCTGAAACCATGAATAACAGAGGATGTCGATAAAACCTTCATGCCCGCCCTTTTGAGAAAATCGAATGATTGGTTTGCATATGTTAGCACCGGATGATGTTAATACCAGACATAACAAAACGGGGCGACATCTTTCGATTGTCGCCCCGTTTCTTTGCTGTTTTACCAGCTTTATTTGGCTGGGGTACGAGGATTCGAACCTCGGAATGCCGGAATCAGAATCCGGTGCCTTACCGCTTGGCGATACCCCAAAAATATGGTGGCTACGACGGGAATCGAACCTGTGACCCCAGCATTATGAGTGCTGTGCTCTAACCAGCTGAGCTACGTAGCCAAATGTACTGCTAATGTTACTTCACTTCAACAAATCTTCTACTATCAAGTAGATGGCTGGGGTACCTGGATTCGAACCAGGGAATGCTGGTATCAAAAACCAGTGCCTTACCGCTTGGCGATACCCCAACAGGACAACGAATTTTTCAGCATATGTTTTGAAATGGCTGGGGTACCTGGATTCGAACCAGGGAATGCCGGTATCAAAAACCGGTGCCTTACCGCTTGGCGATACCCCAATCACTACAAAACACTAACAAGCTTCGAAAAGCGATGTCAGACCGAGAAGATGATATGGTGCGGGAGGCGAGACTTGAACTCGCACACCTTGCGGCGCCAGAACCTAAATCTGGTGCGTCTACCAATTTCGCCACTCCCGCAAAAAAGATGGTGGCTACGACGGGAATCGAACCTGTGACCCCAGCATTATGAGTGCTGTGCTCTAACCAGCTGAGCTACGTAGCCATCTTTTCCGCGTCACCTTCATCGGCGTTGCGGGGCGCATTATGCGTAGTTGGCCTAATTGCGTCAACTAGTTTTTTCCCGAAAAGTGCCCTCAATGTACCGTTTGTTTGGGTTGTGAACAGTATGGTGAGAAAAACGCCAAAAAGCACGCATTCCCAGTCAATTAAGCGTACAAAAACGGGCCATGAAAGGCCCGTTGATTGAAGAAATTAAATCGAATTATTTGTAGGCTGACTGGTGTACGCCAACCGCACGGCCTGATGGATCATCCAGTTTCTTGAAAGATTCATCCCACTCAATCGCTTTAGCTGACGAACAGGCGACTGACGGGCCACCCGGTACGCATTCTGCTGCGCTTGGAACCGGGAACAGCTCTTCGAAGATTTCACGGTACAGATACGCTTCTTTGGAGCCCGGCGTGTTGTACGGGAAGCGGAAGCGAGCTGTCTCCAACTGCTGATCGGTAACCTGTTGAGCCGCTACTTCTTTCAGCGTATCAATCCAGCTGTAGCCTACGCCGTCAGAGAACTGTTCTTTCTGGCGCCATGCAACGCTGTGCGGCAGATAAGATTCAAAGCACTCGCGCAGGATGTGTTTTTCCATCTTGCCGTTGCCACACATTTTGTCGCGTGGGTTGATGCGCATCGCGACATCGAGGAAGTTTTTGTCCAGGAACGGTACGCGAGCTTCCACACCCCAGGCTGACATCGCTTTGTTCGCGCGGGCGCAGTCGTACTGGTGCAGTGCCAGCAGCTTACGCACGGTTTCTTCATGCAATTCTTTGGCGTTTGGCGCTTTGTGGAAATAGAGGTAACCGCCGAACACTTCGTCAGACCCTTCGCCTGACAGCACCATCTTGATGCCCATGGCTTTGATTTTACGGGACATCAGGTACATCGGCGTTGAGGCGCGAATCGTGGTGACGTCATAGGTTTCGATGTGATAAATCACGTCGCGAATCGCATCCAGCCCTTCCTGCACGGTGAAGTGAATTTCGTGGTGCACGGTGCCCAAGTGGTCAGCGACTTCCTGCGCGGCTTTCAAATCTGGCGCACCTTCCAAACCGACGGCGAAAGAGTGCAACTGAGGCCACCAGGCTTCACTACGCTCGTCATCTTCTACGCGACGTGCCGCATATTTTTTGGTGATTGCAGAGATAACGGAGGAATCCAGACCGCCAGAGAGCAACACGCCGTAGGGCACGTCAGACATCAGGTGGCTTTTCACCGCTTCTTCCAGCGCATCGCGCAGCGCTTCTTTATCCGTTTCGTTGTCTTTTACTGCGTCATAATCAAACCAGTCGCGCTGGTAATACTCGCGAATTTCACCGTCTTTGCTCCACAGGTAGCTGCCAGCCGGGAATTCTTTGATGGTGCGGCAAACTGGCACCAGCGCTTTCATTTCAGAAGCGACATAGAGGTTGCCGTGCTCATCGTAACCCATGTACAGCGGGATGATGCCGAGGTGGTCACGGCCAATCAGATAGGCGTCTTTTTCGCTGTCATACAGGGCAAAGGCGAACATGCCGCGCAGTTCATCCAGAAATTCAGGGCCTTTTTCCTGATACAGCGCCAGAATTACTTCGCAGTCGGAGCCAGTCTGGAACGCGTAACGGTCACCGTATTGCTGACGCAATGCCTGATGGTTATAAATTTCACCGTTAACGGCCAAAATGTGGGTGCGCTCGGCGTTGTAAAGCGGCTGTGCGCCCGTGTTGACGTCAACAATAGACAGACGTTCGTGAGCCAGAATGGCTTTGTCGCTGGCATAAACGCCGGACCAGTCTGGCCCGCGGTGACGCATTAAACGGGATAACTCCAGCGCTTTCTTACGCAGTTCAACAGGATCGCTTTTCAGATCAAGCACACCAAAAATAGAACACATACATGACTCCCAGTAATGACAGATTCGAACTCAGTGCCATTGATTTAGCATCAAAGTGCCATAGGAATTCAATATTATTTAATGAAAAAAGCCATCGACGTGGTGTTTCGTTAATTTATTCGGTTTTTTGGTGTTGATTCGTCAAATTCATGGAAGGGAAAGGCCGGATTTTTAGGGATTACATAATCCGGCCAGAAAGGGAATCAGGCATTTTCAAGTAATTGCTGTAGCAGCACGCCGTTCAGCATTGCCCGTTTGACCAGGGCGAACGCGCTGATAGCGGAAAGATGGTTGAGGCTGGAGATCTCAATCGGCAGGTTGTGACGAAATTCTTTCAGCACCTGCGCGTTGATGCAGCGTTGAATCGCGGGAAGCAGCGTTTTTTCTGCTTCGGTGATTTCACCGGCAATCACGACTTTCTGAGGATTAAACAGGTTGATGGCGATGGACAGCGCTTTGCCCAGATTGAGTCCGGCCTGTTCGATAACTTCACGGGCGAGGGCATCACCACGGTTTGCCGCTTTGCAAATCGCAGAAATCGTACAGCTATCGATAGAAAGCTTGCTGGGGTAGCCCTGACCCAGCAGGTGCTGTACGCGTTGTTCAATGGCGGCGTTGGCGACGACGGTTTCCAGACAGCCGAAATTGCCGCAGTGGCAGCGATCGCCAAGTGGATCGATCTGAATATGGCCGATCTCGCCCACGTTGCCGTTACTGCCGAGAAAAATTTGCCCGTTAACGAGAATACCCGCGCCTGTGCCGCGATGGACGCGTACCAGGATGGAATCCAGTGAATCGTGGGTGGCACCGAAATAGTGTTCTGCCAGCGCCAGGCTGCGGATATCGTGACCGACAAAGCTGGTGACGTTGAAGTGACGTTGTAGATTTTCGACCAATTGCCAGTTATTTACGCTGATGTGTGGCATATAGCGGACGATGCCTGCAACGGGATCAACCAGCCCCGGCAGCACAACCGAGATCGCAATGAGCTCGCGAATACGGCGCTGATGGCTGGCGATAAAGCCGCTGATAACGTGAAAGAGTGCGGCTTCTAGCGACTCCTGCGTTTTTTCTTGCAGATCGTAGTGCGCTTCTTCCAGCGCTTTTCCCTGCAAATCGTACAGCGCAATGGTGACGTCATAGCGACCAAGGCGTACCGCTATGGTATGGAAAGGGCGGTTTTCGGTGATAATCGAAATGGCACGTCTGCCACCAGTGGAAGCCTGTTGATCGACTTCTTTGATGAGCCCACGTTCCAGAAGCTGGCGGGTGATTTTGGTCACGCTGGCGGGGGCAAGCTGGCTTTGTTCTGCTATCTGAATCCGCGAGATCGGACCCTGCTGGTCAATCAGGCGGTAAACCACCGCGCTGTTTAGTTGCTTAACCAGATCGACATTCCCTATCTGCGCTTGTCCGCCTGTGGTCATTAAGAAGTTACTCGCTTAGGTTTAACTCAACGTTGGGGTAAACCTTATCTCAGTTTACCTCAACGTATTTCCGCTTTACCCCAAGGCGTTTCTCGTTTTATCCCCAAACAGGATTACCGTTAACAAACGTCTTGAGAATGTGATAGTCACGGTCAAAGACGGTCAGGTTGGCCACTTTACCGCTTTCAATACTGCCTAACTGCTTATCCACGCCGATGGCGCGCGCAGGGTAGAGCGTTGCCATCCGAATCGCTTCATCCAGCGCGATGCCCGCATGTTCAACGCTATTACGTACGGCGTCGATCATCGTCAGTGCCGAACCGCTCAGGGTGCCGTGTTCATCGACACAAATACCATCACGGTAGTATATGGTTTTACCAGCAAAAATGAACTGGTCAATATCTGCGCCAGCCGGTGCCGTGGCGTCGGTCACCAGCACCAGTTTATCGCCCTTGATACGTTTACTGTTGCGAATATTGGCCCAGTCAACGTGTCGTCCATCCGCGATAATACCGCAATAGACTTCCGGGGCGTCGTAAATCGCGCCGACCAATCCGGGTTCGCGGCCTGTCAGATACGGCATGGCGTTGAACAGGTGGGTAGCGAAACGAATACCAGCGGCAAAACCCAGCTTCGCCTCTTCCCAGGTGGCGTTGGAATGCCCCGCAGAGACGATAATGCCAGCCGCTGTTAGCTGACGGATAACCGACGGTTCGACTTCTTCCGGCGCCAGCGTGATTTTCGTAATGGCATCCGCGTTGGCGCACAGGAAGTCGACGAGTTCCTGCGTTGGTTTGCGAATAAAGGCAGGGTCATGTGTGCCTTTCTTGAGTACATTCAGCCACGGACCTTCGAGATGCAGCCCAAGCGCCTGATGCTTATTCTGTGCCAGCCAGTCTCTCATCACAGCGATGCTGTGCTTCATAAATGCATCGCTGGAGGTAATCAGCGTAGGTAAAAAACTGGTACAGCCTGAACGCTCGTTCGCCTGCTGCATGATCTCCAGCGTCTTGACGGAGATCGTGTCCAGCGAGTCGTTGAACTGCACGCCGCCGCAGCCGTTCAACTGGAGATCAATAAAACCCGGGGCGAGGAACGCACCGCTCAGGTCGTGTTGTTCAATACCGGCAGGAAGCTCGGCAAGTGGGCAGACTCGCTCGATCAGCCCATCGGCAATCACGACGGCGTGATTATCCAGAATCTGATGGCCGGTGAAAATCCGGCTATGGGTTAATGCGTACATCATCGACTCCCGCATCGGTTAGAGATTTTTCATGCTTTCCGTTTCTAATTCACGGAAATATTTAACAGTTTTTACCTTCAGTTCCATTGTTGAAGGCTCGTCACAGACCATGATGGCTTTGGCGTGAAGCTGCAGACAGCTGATGGTCCACATATGGTTAACGTTGCCTTCTACCGCAGCCTGTAGCGCCTGCGCCTTGTTACGACCGGTCACCAGAATCATCACTTCTTCGGCATCCAGCAGCGTACCGACGCCCACGGTCAGGGCAAATTTAGGCACCAGACTGACGTCCCCGCCGAAGAAACGGGAATTGGCGATACGGGTTTCTTCTGTCAACGTTTTGATGCGGGTGCGGGAGGCCAGAGAGGAGGCGGGTTCATTGAAGGCGATATGTCCATCATTGCCCACGCCGCCCATGAAAAGATGAATTTTCCCGTAGGACTTTATTTTCTCTTCATAACGGCGACATTCTGCTGTGGTGTCTTCTGCGTTGCCGTTCAACAGGTTAATGTTTTCACGCGGAATATCAACGTGATTGAAGAAATTCTGATGCATGAAGGTATGATAGCTTTCTGGATGGTCGGTCGGCAGGCCGACATATTCATCCATATTGAAGGTGACAACGTGTTTGAAGCTCACCAGACCGGCTTTGTGCATGGCGACCAGCGATTTGTAGGCCTCCAGCGGTGAACTTCCCGTCGGCAATCCCAGAATAAAAGGGCGCTCTGCGCTGGGCTTGAAAGCGTTAATTTTCTCAACGATGTGGCGGGCGGCCCATTTTCCGACGTCGGCGGCGGTGGTTAAAGGAATGAGTCTCATCGGCGCTCTCCTGATTTTTTAGTGGAATTAAATACGTTATTGCGCAAATCGCGCCAGTTGCGCGTTTTGTCTATGCATTAAAATTAGTCTACTCCGTTTTTTTTAATCTTGAAATAAGTTGGGGTTTTATTCAGGTATAAACTTTTTGTATGCAGTTTTTTGGTGATTTTTATCACATAATTACGGGGTTTAATTTGTGTAGCGAATTATTTTTCTTACACTCCCCCTAAGAACCACCGCTGCCACGTTTTCTCGACAATGACGTTTTCGACAGCGACGTTCTTCGGCAGTGAAATTTATTGGCAGGTTTGTTTGCCCCACAACATTTCATTACCTCGCAAAGGTAAGAGAGGGAAAAGTGAGTACTCTGAGCTATTTACAAAAAGTCGGTCGGGCATTGATGGTGCCTGTTGCGACGCTGCCTGCTGCCGCTATCCTGATGGGGATAGGTTACTGGATTGATCCGGTTGGCTGGGGAAGCGAGAACGCGTTGGCGGCTCTCCTCATCAAATCGGGTGAGGCGATTATCGGACATATGGCCGTGCTGTTTGCTGTTGGTGTCGCGTACGGTATGTCGAAAGATAAAGATGGTGCGGCGGCATTGACCGGTTTTGTCGGTTATCTGGTGCTGACCACGCTGTGTTCACCGGCCGTT
Organism: Pectobacterium sp. HCp5_1; assembly: GCF_032905925.1. NCBI lineage: Bacteria > Pseudomonadati > Pseudomonadota > Gammaproteobacteria > Enterobacterales > Pectobacteriaceae > Pectobacterium > Pectobacterium sp. HCp5_1. The sequence continues at coordinate 58,201 of NZ_JAUMIO010000005.1, read as the reverse complement.
GTTGCCATGATCCAACGGATCCCTGTTGAACAGGTACCCGCCGCATTTGGCAAGATTGAAAACCAGTTCATCGGGATTCTGGTCGGTGTCATGTCCGCCGAGCTGTATAACCGCTTTAGTCAGGTTGAGTTGCCTAAGGCGCTGTCGTTCTTCAGCGGACGCCGTTTGGTTCCGATTCTGGTTTCTTTCCTGATGATTCTGGTGGCGTTCATTTTAATGTACGTCTGGCCGGTGATTTACAATGCGCTGGTGTCGTTCGGTGAACACATTCAACAGATGGGGTCGGTCGGCGCTGGGGTTTATGCCTTCTTTAACCGCTTGTTGATTCCTGTTGGATTGCACCATGCGCTGAATTCCGTGTTCTGGTTTGATGTCGCGGGTATCAACGACATTCCTAACTTCCTGGCCGGCCAACAGTCTATCGATTCTGGTAAAGCTGTCGTGGGGATCACCGGACGTTATCAGGCAGGCTTCTTCCCGATTATGATGTTCGGTTTGCCGGGTGCCGCGCTGGCGATTTATCACTGCGCACGCCCTGAAAACAAAAGCAAAGTGGCCGGGATTATGCTGGCGGCGGCATTTGCTTCCTTCTTTACCGGGATCACCGAGCCGCTGGAATTCTCCTTCATGTTTGTTGCGCCGGTGTTGTATTTCCTGCATGCGCTGCTGACCGGTTTTTCTGTCTTTATCGCAGCCAGCATGCATTGGATTGCCGGTTTTGGTTTCAGTGCGGGTCTGGTCGATATGGTGCTGTCCTCACGTAACCCGCTGGCCACCCAGTGGTACATGCTGCTTGCTCAGGGGCTGGTATTCTTCGTCATTTACTATCTGGTGTTCCGCTTTACCATCACTCGCTTCAATCTGTTAACGCCAGGGCGTGAGCTGGCTGTGAGCGGTAGCGAAGCCGATGGCTATGACGTGAGCACGGCGTCTGCGGGCGAGAAATCAAGCGATACGGCGACGCTGGCGCGGGGCTATTTGCAGGCGCTTGGCGGAAAAGCCAATCTGACGGGCATTGATGCCTGTATCACACGTCTGCGTTTGAACGTGGCTGATTCTTCTCTGGTTGATGATGCACAGGCAAAACGTCTTGGTGCGGCGGGCGTTATTCGTCTGAATAAGCAGAGCGTACAGATTGTGGTAGGTACGCAGGCTGAATCGATAGCGACCGCGCTGAAAGCCGAGTATGACAAGGTGTAATACGACGATGTTGATCGTTTAACGCGGTGTTATACCGATGAAATGGATAGGGCGAGATAGCAATCTCGCCCTTTTTTTTCGTTATGAATAATTAAATGAAACTAACGGTTGTTTCCCAGCGTAGCTTGTTGGATCATTGTCGGTTATACGTCGTTTTAGCATTGAGGAATGAAGAATGAGTGAGGCTGAAGCCCGCCCAACCAACTTTATCCGTCAGATTATTGATGAAGATCTGGCGTCCGGTAAGCATGACCATATTCAGACGCGTTTCCCGCCAGAGCCGAACGGCTATCTGCATATTGGGCATGCAAAGTCTATTTGCCTGAATTTTGGTATCGCGCGTGACTATCAGGGGCAATGCAACCTGCGTTTTGACGATACTAATCCGGTAAAAGAAGACATCGAATACGTTGAGTCGATCAAACGTGACGTTGAGTGGCTGGGTTTTTCATGGAGCGGCGACGTTCGCTATTCTTCTGATTATTTCGATCAACTGCACGCTTATGCGGTTGAGCTGATCGGTAAAGGGCTGGCTTACGTTGATGAACTGACGCCTGAGCAGATTCGCGAATACCGCGGTACGCTGACGGCACCGGGAAAAAACAGCCCTTACCGCGATCGCACCGTGCAGGAAAACCTGACGCTGTTTGAAAAAATGCGTAACGGTGGGTTTGCGGAAGGTACAGCCTGTCTGCGTGCAAAAATCGATATGGCATCGTCCTTTATCGTGATGCGCGATCCGGTGTTGTATCGCATTAAATTTGCCGATCACCACCAGACGGGCAACAAGTGGTGCATCTACCCGATGTATGACTTCACCCACTGCATTTCCGATGCGCTGGAAGGGATCACGCATTCGCTGTGTACGCTGGAATTCCAGGACAACCGTCGTCTGTATGACTGGGTGCTGGATAACATCACTATTCCTTGCCATCCACGTCAGTACGAGTTCTCTCGCCTCAATCTTGAATACGCGATTATGTCCAAGCGTAAGCTGAACCAGCTGGTTGTGGAAAACGTCGTTGAAGGATGGGACGATCCGCGTATGCCGACCATCTCTGGTTTGCGTCGTCGTGGTTATAGCGCAGCCTCTATCCGTGAATTCTGTGTGCGCATCGGCGTAACGAAGCAGGATAACAACGTGGAAATGGCCGCGCTTGAATCCTGTATCCGCGACGACCTGAATGAGAACGCGCCGCGTGCCATGGCGGTGCTGGATCCGGTCAAAGTCGTGATCGAGAACCTGTCAGCCGAGCACGAAGAGTTTGTCGCGATGCCAAACCATCCGAACAAGCCAGAAATGGGTTCACGTCAGGTCGCATTCAGCCGCGAAGTTTACATCGATCGTGCTGACTTCCGTGAAGAAGCTAACAAGCAGTACAAGCGTCTGGTGCTGGGTAAAGAAGTGCGTCTGCGTAACGCTTATGTGATCAAAGCAGAACGCATTGAAAAAGACGAGCAGGGTACTATCACCACGATCTACTGTAGCTATGATGCGGAAACGCTGAGCAAAGATCCGGCTGATGGTCGTAAAGTGAAAGGCGTTATCCACTGGGTTTCTGCGGCACACGCTGTACCAGCTGAATTCCGCTTGTACGATCGCCTGTTCAGTGTGGCAAACCCTGGCGCGGCGGAAGACTTCCTGTCGACGATTAATCCAGATTCACTGAAAATTACGCAAGGTTTTGTGGAAGCAAGCCTGGCGCAGGCAGAAGCAGAGAAAGCGTATCAGTTTGAGCGTGAAGGCTATTTCTGTGCTGACCGCGTTTACTCCAGTGCAGAACATCTGGTGTTTAACCGTACGGTTGGACTACGTGATACCTGGGTAGGCTAAGGCCACCAGTTAGAAGACAAAAATAAAACCGCCTCGGCGGTTTTATTTTTTTATGCGGTCGATTTATCGTGTGGAATCGTGCAGGGTTTCATCCTCTCGGCAATCCCCTTCACTGCAATGCCCATAAAGATACAGACTGTGGTTGGACAGTTTAATGCCGTGTCTTTCTGCGATCTCACGTTGACGTGCTTCGATATATTCATCGCGGAATTCAATGACTTTGCCACAGTCGAGGCAAATTAAGTGATCGTGATGATGCTGCTGCGTCAATTCAAAGACGGATTTGCCACCTTCGAAGTTATGACGGGTTACGATACCCGCATCATCAAACTGGTTGAGTACGCGATAGACGGTAGCGAGACCAATCTCTTCGCCCATATCAATCAGTTTCTTATATAAATCTTCCGCACTGACGTGATGGCAGACAGGGTCCTGTAACACTTCCAGTATTTTCAGTCTTGGAAGAGTGACTTTCAGGCCGGCCTTCTTTAATGCGGTATTGTTGTCAGTCATGCGGGTTTAATCCTGTTGCTTACTTATCAATGGAGGCTGCCTAGCCTATGACATCGGTCGGCTCAAAAAATGCAAAAGCGTCTCAATTATAGAACCGCGCATACAAAATGAAAACAAGGGAATGTTAACAATATTGTCCCCATTCACACTATTGGTATACAACGCAATTCGTTGTTGATGAATGAGGAAATGATGATGCACATACAAAGCCGATGGGATTATTGTACAGGTTTACTGATAGAAGTTAAAAAAATGTATCAATTATTATGAAAGGTTTTACCTATCAATGCTGTTTTCGGCTCTGATAGGGATTATCAGAGCCGAAATGGCTTAGCCAACCAGTTCTTTCAGGTTCAGCTCATCGCTGATCTGTTTCACCCACGTTGTTACGCGTTCGCTGGTCAGTTCAGGCTGGCGGTCTTCATCGATAGCCAGACCGATGAAGTGATTGTCGTCGGCGAGCCCTTTAGAGGCTTCAAAGTAATAGCCCTCTGTTGGCCAGTGGCCGACAATTGTCGCGCCGCGAGGTTCAATGATGTCACGGATGGTGCCCATGGCATCACAGAAGTATTCTGCATAATCTTCCTGATCGCCGCAGCCAAACAGAGCAACCAATTTTCCTGTGAAATCCACTTCTTCCAGCGACGGGAAGAAGTCATCCCAATCGCACTGAGCTTCACCGTAATACCAGGTTGGAATACCCAGCAGCAGAATATCGAAACCTTCGAGGTCTTCTTTGCTGCTTTTGGCGATGTCATGAACATCAGCGACGTTGGTGCCTAACTGCTGTTGAATCGTTTTGGCGATGTTTTCAGTGTTGCCGGTATCACTGCCAAAGAATATTCCGATGAGAGCCATGAATTAAATAACCTCTTGATTCCTAATGGTATGGTGTAATGTTTCACCCACTTATCTGTTAATAATAACAGACACTCACATCGGGAGAAACTCGTATCGGTAAGGATGCGTAAATCAAGAGTGTGTGGAATGCGGGGTAAGTAAGAAAACGAAAACCTCTCTGTTGATACTAAATCCCCTATAATGAATAGGGATTATGTTATCGTCTGAGATTCAGTACACATTTCCTTAATATAATTGCGGTTATATATTTGCAACGACGTTTCATTTTTTATGGATGTATTTTTTATTTCTCTGGTTGTTTCAATTGTAATTAAAAGCAGACTTCTGTTTGTGAAAAATAAAAATCACGGAGCGGTACATCACTATTCCTGAGAATTAAAGTGCACACAAAAGATAATGTTTTATAGGACTGAAAATCGGTAACATTTCTCGGGAATATTCTTAATGAATGGAAATAAGAATTATAACCATTTGCAGCTGAAACGATGTAATCATGAAAGAAAGGGTTTTATTCTTTTGATGTTAAAGAATAAAATGAAAACTCATCTCAAATCACCTTATTGCCTAATAGGTATGTCCGTGCCAACGCAAGCAGGACGTGGGTGCGCGGCACGTTTGATTGCAACTCTCTGATTAAAAGACTTATATCTATAGAAATAGGTGAATTTATTCTCAGTGTGAAAAATTATATTAATAAATATAGCGAGAACGCTAAATATTCTCTGTATTTAGCCGATGAGTTAGCGTGGTTTTTGAGTTTTCAACTCGGTGAAATGTGAACGCTAGGGAGAAGTGACTTGTTTCATGGTGTGAATTTTCTGATTCATATCGGTTGATTAGCGATAAAAATCTTTTTAACCATTTTCCTGATTTGGAGTGAGCTATGAAACTTATAAAAAATATTGCCATCAGAACCGCGATGCTGTGGGTGCTGGGCATTTTTTGTGTTCTTTGGGGTGGCGTATCGATATATACCATGTTCTCTTTTAAAGAGATGACGGCGACCTCGAAAACCAGCACCTTGCTGGTTCAGAACATGAATTTTATCAACCAGGGCAACGATCAATATTTCCGTATGGTAACCCGTCTGGCGCGTGCGGTTGACGCTCGTCGCAGCGGTGATAATGCTACCGCAGATAAAGAGCAGGCTTCTGCACTTGTCGCGCTGGATAAACTGAAATCAGATTTGGTGGCGTTTAATGCTATCGATCATGCGGATCTGGATGCTGCGCTGGTACAGGCGGTCAGCCGTGACTGGAATAACCTGGTGACTCAGGGCGTTGAACCGCTTTACCAGAAGGCCGTTGCCAACGCGTTGGATGACTACCAAAATCAAGCCAAAAACGTTGTGCCACCATTGAGTCGTCAATTTGGTGCCTCTCTCTCCGCATTCAGTAACGCCAGCGCAGAGAAATTTGATGCCGCAGGTGTTCGTTTTGAAGAAATCACCACGATTGGACAGAACATTTTGCTAAGCGGGCTGATTATTGGTCTGATCATGCTGTTCCTGACCGATCGCTATCTGGTGGTATGTCTGGTTCGTCCGTTAAACGATCTGCGCTATCACTTTAGCGTGATTGCTTCCGGCCACTTGGGCAAACCGATTCTGGACTTTGGTAATAACTGTGTCGGTCGCTTGTTCCCACTGCTACGTGAAATGCAGGGGAGTTTGGCTAGCACGGTTAGCACGATCAGAAACAGCACGGATTCCATCTATCAGGGGGCTTCTGAGATTGCCGCAGGCAACAACGATCTGTCTTCACGTACCGAAGAGCAAGCGTCCGCGCTGGAAGAAACGGCGGCGAGCATGGAGCAACTGACGGCAACGGTGAAACAGAACGCCGAAAACGCCAACCACGCCAGCCAACTGGCATTACAAGCCTCGACAACGGCGAAGAAGGGCGGTGAAATCGTTGAGAGCGTGGTGAAAACCATGGCGGAAATCTCCGGCAGCTCGAGAAAAATCGCAGAGATCACCACTGTGATTAACGGCATCGCGTTCCAGACCAACATTCTGGCGTTGAACGCGGCGGTAGAAGCGGCGCGTGCGGGTGAACAAGGCCGCGGGTTTGCCGTGGTAGCGGGCGAAGTCCGCAGCTTGGCGCAGCGCAGTGCGCAGGCAGCGAAAGAGATTGAAGGGCTGATTTCTGAGTCTGTTCGCTGTGTGGATACCGGCTCCAATCTGGTTAGCGACGCGGGTGACACCATGCAGGATATCGTTCGTGCGGTGACTAACGTGACGGATATCATGGGCGAAATTGCGTCGGCATCGGAAGAACAAAGCAAAGGGATTGCACAGGTTGGTCAGGCCGTGGCAGAAATGGACAGCGTAACGCAGCAAAACGCCGCGTTGGTTGAACAGGCCTCGTCAGCAGCCTTGTCGCTGGAAGAGCAGGCGGCGCTGTTGAACCAGACTGTATCGCTGTTCCAACTGTCCGATATGCAGTCAGGACTGCAAGTGGCGGCAAAACCTGTGCAGAAAACGCCGGCGATTTCCCCGCGTGCAAGCAAGGCGCTACCGCCCAGTAACGACAACTGGGAAAAGTTCTAAGCGTCGTTTTAATCTGAGATAGCGTGTGTAATCTTGGGTGAATGCTCAGGCGGCGTCAGAAATGGCGCCGCACAAGATGTGAATACTTAAGTTATTTATAAATATCAGGTTACGTCAATCAGGATTGCTGTTCGGCCAACTGCGCCAGCAGCATCTCTTCAATCAATTCACTGCGGCTAATGTTCCGCTCTTCAGCAAGGCTGTTCAGGATATCGACTGCTTCACTGTTAATCTTTAATTCAACACGGCGCAACCCACGAACTTTATCGCGACGTAGTTGATTACGCTTGTTAATTCTTAGTTGTTCGTCACGCGTGAGCGGGTTGGTCTTGGGGCGGCCCGGACGACGCTCGTCTGCGAACAGATCCAGTGTGGTGCGATCCGTTTGTTCTTTTGCCATAAGTAATGATACTGCAAGGTATTCGGACCAAAATACACCGCGTTGCCCGTCTTGTTCAAAAGATACAACCGATGCCTATTCTCATCCTGCTACAGGATTGTCAGGTGGCGGTTTTCTATCTGTGAAACATGTTGGGAGTGATGCGTGCATTTTGATGAAGTGGTTACAATGCTTGTGGCTGAATCAGCCGTCCCTCTACTGCGGGCGCCATCATACCCTAGCCGCACTGGCGGCGACAACGGTTAACTGCCGCCGTTATCATGAATCCGCCAGTGTCAGTGCCGTCTGGTTAATCCGTGTCCAGAAAACGGTGGATAGCGCGCAAAACCGCATCGGGTTTTTCCGAGTGAACCCAGTGTCCAGCACCGCTGATCACATGCGCACGCGCTGCCGGGAATTGACGCAATAGCGAATCGCGGTGGGAATCGTCCAGATAGGGAGAATCACCACCGCGAATGAACAGGATGGGTCCTTGCCAGGCCGGAACCTCTTGCCAGCCAACGATGTTTTCGTACTCATCCCACAGCACTGGCACGTTAAAACGCCACTCTCCCTGTTGGAAGGATTTCAGCAAAAACTGAATTACGCCGTCTTCTTTTATGTGCTGGCGCATGAGTGTTGTCGCTTCTGCGCGTGATGTCACGCCCGCTTCCGTTACGGCACGCAGCGCGGCAAAGATAGTGTCGTGGCGGCGCACCTGATAATCCACCGGTGCGATATCAATGGCGACCAGCTTGTCCAAGCGTTCGGGAATGAGCGCGCTGAGCGCCATGGCGACTTTTCCGCCCATGGAATGCCCAATAACGATAGCGCGTTCGATGTTCAGCTCATCCAGTAATGCCAGCACATCCTGCGCCATCGCGGGGTAGTTCATCTGCGATGAACGCGGCGACAAACCGTGATTACGTAAATCGATTTGCAGAATGTCATGCGTGTTTTGCAAATCCCGGCCCAATACGCCAAGGTTATCTAATGTACCAAACAGGCCATGAATCAGGACGACAGGGAGCTTATCTGTGGGCTGGTGCGCATTTTGCCAGCGATGATTCAATTTCATGGTGAAGTTCATTCAGAGAGACATGGGCTTAGGGTATCATGACTTTAGAATGAATGTTGTCACTGAAGGGGCAGCAAGGAATGAAAGGCTTTGGGGCATAGTCTGACTTTTGCTATTGTCCCATTATGCCGCTGTTCGATAATGTTTGAACGCCTGTATAATCCTTTTGATTTGAGTCATCTATCCATCGATGTCGGGCTACAGAAAGGAAAATGTCTCTGTAATTTGCATGGTAATGGGTAAAAACAGCACTGGATAAAGATGAAAACTATTGAAGTCGACGAAGAGCTTTATCGTTATATTGCCAGCCACACACAGCATATTGGTGAGAGCGCATCAGATATTTTACGGCGCATGCTGAAATTTACCGCTGGGCAGCCTGTTATAACGCCTGCGGTAACGGCTGCCGCAACGACGACGTCTCAGCCTGCCGCTGCACCGAGCCCGCGCGATCGGGTACGAACCCTGCGTGAGCTGCTGCTGTCGGATGAATACGCTGAACAGAATAAAGCCATCAATCGCTTTATGCTGGTTCTGTCCACGCTGTATACCTTATCGCCGCAGGAATTTGCTGCCGCGACAGAATCTCTTCATGGCCGCACCCGCGTCTATTTCGCGGGCGACCAGCAAACGTTGCTTCAGCATGGCACACACACCAAGCCCAAACATATTCCGGGCACGCCATACTGGGTGATTACCAACACGAATACCGGTCGTAAACGCAGCATGGTTGAGCACATCATGCTGACGATGCAGTTCCCTGCGGAACTGACAGAAAAAGTGTGCGGCACTATCTAATTATTTATCTATAGCCTAAATAATTCGAGTTGCGTGAAGGCGGCAACCGCACGAGTCTCCAGGAGCTTACATAAGTAAGTGACTGGAGTGAGTAAGGGCAGCCAACGCACAAGTAGCTTGAAGTATGACGGATATATCAACCACTTATCTAACTACAGCGTTAGGGAGAAGCGCCAATGGCTAATCACCCAAGGGCCGGACAGCCTGCCCGGCAGAGCGATTTGATTAATGTGGCACAGTTAACGTCACAATATTATGTGCTGCGCCCGGAAGTCGGCAACACAGCGCACGCGGTGAAATTTGGTACGTCTGGCCATCGCGGTAGCGCGGGGCGTCATAGCTTTAATGAACCGCACATTCTGGCGATTGCACAGGCGATTGCCGAAGAGCGTAAAAAGCAAGGCATCAGCGGCCCGTGCTATGTCGGTAAAGATACTCACGCGCTCTCCGAGCCGGCGTTTATCTCCGTGCTTGAGGTGCTGGCTGCCAACGGCGTGGATGTGATCGTTCAGTTGGATAATGGTTTTACCCCAACGCCTGCGGTGTCTAACGCGATTCTGGTTCACAATCGTCAGGGCGGTGCGCTGGCGGACGGCATTGTGATTACGCCGTCCCACAACCCGCCGGAAGATGGCGGGATCAAATATAATCCGCCGAACGGTGGCCCTGCGGATACCAACCTTACTAGCGTCATTGAGACGCGTGCGAACGCGCTGCTGGCGGATGAACTGCGTGACGTGAGGCGCATTACGCTGGATCAGGCATTGAACAGCGGACACGTCCATGAACAGGATCTGGTTCAGGCCTATGTCGAAGGGCTGGCTAGCGTGGTGGACATGGCGGCGATCCAACGCGCCGGTCTGAAACTGGGTGTCGATCCGCTGGGCGGTTCCGGTATTGCCTACTGGCAGCGTATCGCAGAGCACTACAAGCTGGATCTGACACTGGTGAACGATGCCGTCGATCAGACATTCCGCTTTATGTCGCTGGATCATGACGGTGTGATCCGTATGGATTGCTCGTCAGAATTCGCCATGGCTGGGCTGCTGGCGCTGCGTGACAAATTCGATCTGGCGTTTGCCAACGATCCTGACTATGACCGCCACGGTATTGTCACGCCTTCCGGGCTGATGAACCCGAACCACTATCTGGCGGTGGCGATCAACTATCTGTTCCAGCACCGTCCTCAGTGGGGACAATCTGTTGCTGTCGGCAAAACGCTGGTATCCAGTGCGATGATCGATCGCGTAGTGGCAGATTTGGGTCGTAAGCTGGTGGAAGTACCGGTTGGTTTCAAATGGTTCGTTGATGGTTTGTATGACGGTAGCTTTGGCTTCGGTGGTGAAGAGAGCGCGGGGGCGTCTTTCCTGCGCTTTGATGGCACGCCGTGGTCGACGGACAAAGACGGCATCATTCTGTGTCTGCTGGCGGCGGAAATTACGGCCGTGACGGGTAAAAACCCGCAGCAGCACTATGATGAGCTGGCACAGCGTTTTGGCGCGCCGAGCTACAACCGTATTCAGGCTTCCGCGACGCATGCGCAAAAAGCGGTGCTGTCTAAGCTGTCACCTGAGCAAGTATCAGCCAGCACGCTTGCGGGCGATCCGATTACTGCACGCCTGACCGCTGCTCCGGGTAACGGTGCATCGATTGGTGGCCTGAAAGTGATGACGGAGAACGGCTGGTTTGCCGCGCGTCCTTCCGGTACGGAAGAAGCCTACAAAATCTACTGTGAAAGTTTCCTCGGGGCGGAACACCGCGAGCGAATCGAGAAAGAAGCGGTAGAAATTGTCAGTGCGGTACTCGCAACGGCTAAATAACTGAAAAGGCGCTGCTTGCAGCGCCTTTTTTTATCTTGTACGGACAGAAAACGCAGAACGCCTTTATCCCAATGCGACCAGTAGCGCTCCGACGGAAATCAGCGCCACACCGGCTCCCGCTATCAGCGAAATCTTTTCTCCCAGCAGAATGACTGCCAGCACGACCGCGAAGACCACGCTGAGCTTATCGATCGGCGCGACCTGTGCGACGTTACCGTTCTTCAACGCCACAAAGTAAAATAGCCACGACAGCGCACCGGCAACACCGCTGAGCACAATGAACAACAGCGCTTTCTTATTGGCGACAATCTCACCGAGCAGCGCCAGCTTACCCTGTGCGACCACCACGCCCACCAGGAAAAGTGCCATGATGACGGCACGAATTGCGGTCGCCGTATTGGCGTCCAAATTTTGCAGACCGATCTTGCCAAATATCGCGACCATCGCGGCACATACAGCAGACAGCAAGGCGTAAATTAACCAACTACTCATGACGGCGTATTCCTGAAGAAAAGACAGGCGCGTACTGCGGGAGAGGTTCTCCACGGACGTTGCCTAATACAGGAAGATGATTTTACGGCATAAAACGATAGCCGATAGCGGTTTCAGTCAAGAGATGGCGCGGTCTTGCCGGATCGCTTTCCAACTTCTGGCGCAGGTGCCCCATATAAATGCGCAGATAGTGGCTATGCTCGACGGCGTTCGGCCCCCAAACCTGCGTCAGGAGCTGGCGTTGCGTCAGTACTTTGCCGGGGCTGGCGAGCAGCGTTGCCAGCAGGCGAAATTCGATGGGCGTCAGGTGCAGTTCCTGACCGTCGCGACTCACCTGCCGATTAAGTAAATCGACAGTAATATTCCCGAAGCTCACCAGCGGCGTTTCCTGCGGTGTATTGCTATGACGCCGCAGCGCGACGCGCAACCGTGCCAGCAATTCGCCGATGCCGAACGGTTTCGTCAGATAATCATCGGCACCCGCATCCAGCGCGTCTATTTTATCCTGCTCGTCGGTGCGGGCAGACAGCACAATCACGGGCAGGCTGCTCCACTGGCGTAAATCGCGGATGTAGTCGATACCATTGCCGTCCGGCAGGCCCAAATCGAGAATAATCAGATCGGGCTTACGCGTGGCCGCTTCCAGCAAACCGCGCTGCATCGTTTCTGCGTCAAACACGCGACAGCCTTCGCCTTCCAGCGCCTGACGAACAAAACGACGGATCTCTTTTTCATCCTCAACGATCAGAATAGTGGCCTGCAATGGATTCAGTGCTCCTCAATATCTTCCGGTTCGAGATCCGGCGGTGCCGATAGCGGTAGCGTGAAGTGGAAAGCGGCACCGCCGCTTTCCGCATTCGTTGCCCAGATACGGCCGCCGTGAATTTCCACAATTGCCCGACAGATCGCCAGCCCCAGTCCCACGCCGGGAATCGACGACTCTTTGTGGCCACGAGAAAATTTATCAAAAATCATGTTTTCTTGACCAGGTTCAATCCCCGGACCATTGTCCTGCACGATGATTTCCAGCGCATTTTCCTGCGTACCAGACTGCGAGGCTGTGTTCTCTGCAATAAGGCCGGTGGGAATAACGCTCGCTGAAATCGCGATCGTGGCCTGCTCTCCGGCGTACTTCAGCGCATTCTCCAGCAAGTTAATGAACACGCGTTCCATCAGCCCCGCATCACAATAAACCAGAACCATCTCATCAGGTAGATTAACCTGAATGGTGTTTTTCGCCAGTGCGCTTTCCAACTGTTGCAGGGCACTGCCGATGAGTTCCTCCGGCGTTTGCCACTCTTTGCGCAGGTTAAAGCCGTCCGACTGAATACGCGCCATATCGAGCAAATTATTCACCAGCCGCGTGGTGTTTAAAATGTGCTGGCGAATCTGGTTGGCCTGCTGAGCATAAGGCGACCCTTCGCTTGCCAGATTCAACGTTAGAATCTCGGCCTGACCAAAAAGGACGGTCAGCGGCGTGCGGAGGTCGTGCGAGAGCGCGGCAAGCAGCGAGTTACGCAACTGCTCACGCTCGGCATCCAGACGGGCATTTTCCGTACTTTGCATCAGATGCAGACGCTCCAACGCATTGGCGATCAGTACGGTAAAGGTTTCCAGCAGGCGCTGTTGTTCAGGGATCATCAGCTGGCGGGCGTTATTGGGCTCGATTGCTAACACGCCGAAGATTTGCTGCGTGGTGGCGAGCGGCAGGATCTGATACGACACGCCGGGCAGGGTGGACGTTCCCGCTCCGGCCGGCGCGCGATGATCGAAGCTCCAGCGGGCGATAGCACGATCGACAATCAACTGCTGACCGTCCCGCGTGGGCTGTGCGAGTTCGGGCGACGTATGATGGAGGCTATCGGCGAGCAGAACCGCGATTCTGGCCTGAAACGTCGTGCTGAGAAAATGCTGGCTGGCTTCGACAATATCGGCGCTGGACAGGCTGCGGTTCAGCGCCTTGGACATCTCATACAGATGGCGGACGCGCTGCTCGCGATAGCGGGCAACTCTGGCCTGATAGCGCACGCCAGCAGTCAGATTACCGACCAGCAGGCCGACGCCAAGCATCACGGCAAAGGTGACCAGATATTGCGCATCCGACACGGCAAACGTGCCGCGCGGTAGAATAAAGAAGAGATCAAAACTGGCGACGTTGATGACGGCGGCGAACACCGACGGCCAGCGGCCAAAGAAGAGCGCGACGATCACCACGGCCAGCAGATAAATCATCACCAGATTGACCGGCTCCAGCATGGCGAATGGCGACCATGACGCGAGCAGGGTGATAAAGGCGCACAGCAGCGTGGCGAGCCCGCAGCCAAACAGCTGCATACGCCATTTTTCTACTATCCCGCGGGCATCAGGCGTTTTAATCGGTGTGGCTGGCGTGTCATCCTGCACGGCCACCACGACCAGATCGAGATCCGGCCCCAGTCGGCCGAGCCGTTCGGCAAAGCGGGTGCGCCACCACCAGCCGAAGCGCTGCTCTACGTGGCGGCCAATAACGATCTTGCCGAGGTTGTGCTCGCGCGCATAGCGCAGGACGGCAAGTTCTTCGTCGGGTTCAGATAGCGTAACGGTTTCTGCCCCTAAATCCTGTGCCAGCTTGAGCGCCCGCAAGATGGCGCGCCGCTGCGGTTCAGGCAAGCGGTGCAGACGCGGTGTTTCGACGTAAACGGCGTGCCAGGTGCTGCCCAACCGTGCCGCCAGCCGCGCAGCCGTACGCACCAGTTTTTCATTGCCCGTGCCGTGGCCGATGCATAACAGAATGGCATCGCGCGTATGCCAGACCTGTTCGCGTCCTTTTCCGGCACGCATGGCGCGCATTTGATCGTCAACCCGATCCGCCATGCGCCGCAGCGCCAGCTCACGCAGGGCGATCAAATTACCTTTACGGAAAAAATTCTCGACGGCGCGCTCGGCCTGTAGCGGCAGATACACTTTGCCTTCATTCAGGCGCTGCCGCAGATCGTCCGGCGGCAGGTCTACCAAAATCACTTCGCTGGCCTGATCGAAAATTGGATCCGGTACGGTTTCCCGTACCCGAATTCCTGTGACGCCGCCGACCACATCGTTCAGGCTTTCCAGATGCTGAACGTTCACTGTCGTAAAGACGTCAATACCGGCATCGAGCAGTTCCTGCACGTCCTGCCAGCGCTTGGGGTGGCGGGAGCCGTTTACGTTACTGTGCGCCAGTTCGTCGATCAGAATCAGCGCCGGACAGCGCGCCAGCGCTGCATCCAGATCGAATTCGACAGTATGGCGACCATGGTGGCGAAAATGCTTGAGCGGCAGCAGCGGTAAGCCATCCAGCAGCGCAGCGGTTTCGCTACGGCCGTGGGTTTCGACCACGCCGACAAGGATATCCAATCCTTGAGCGCGTAGCCGCTGGGCTTCCTGCAACATGGCATAGGTTTTCCCGACGCCCGCGCAGGCACCAAAAAAGATTTTTAGCTTGCCGCGCGGTGGCGCACCGACCTGAGCCAACAGGCTATCGGGATCCGGGCGACGATCTTCACCGTCAATCATGTTCTATCCCTTATTAGCGCGGCCTGAACCGTGGTCAGGCCGCAGCAAAGACGGCGGGGAGTCTGGCTCCCCGTATAATGATTAATAGTAACTCAGAGCCAGTTAAGGCAGGGGTTTTTCCTTATCCAGGGCCAGATTCAGCAACAGGACATTGACCGCCGGCTGCCCAATGAACGCGGGCTTACTCGTTTCGGTAAAGCGATCGATCAGTTGCTGTACCTGTTGGAGCGACATTCCTCTGGCTTGCGCGATGTAGAGCGCCTGATAGCGCGCGGCTTCTGGGGAAATCTGCGGATCCAGACCGCTGCCGGATGCCGTCAACAGTTCAACAGGTATCGGCTGCTGATTGCCAACCACCTGATGCCAGTGAGCGGCGCGTTCGCCGATCTGTTTGTCCAGCGCCGGATTACTGGCGGCCAGATTGCTACCGCCGGACGCCAATCCGTTATAAGGCGCATCTGACGTGGCGGAAGGACGCCCCTGAAAATAGCCCGCCCGACTGAACGCCTGCCCGATCAGGGATGACCCTACGGCGGTATTCTCACGGTAAATCAGCGATCCGTTTGCCTGTGTTGGGAACAGCCACTGTGCCAGCACCGTTGTCAGTAGCGGGTAGGCCAGACCGGTAACCAGCAGCAATAATAAGAATAAAAACAAAGAAGAACGTAAATAGCGCATAGCGTATACCCGTCAGTCCTTAAGCCAGATTCAGCCCAGTCAGCAACATATCAATCAGCTTGATACCGAGGAACGGTACCAGCAGCCCGCCAAGACCATAAATCCACAGATTGCGGCTTAACTGCGCCGCGGCACTCATTGGTCGATAGCGAATCCCTTTGAGCGCCAGCGGGATCAGAAACACGATAATCAACGCATTGAAGATCACCGCCGACAGCATGGCTGAGGTAGGGGAATGCAACTGCATCACGTTGAGCGTATTGAGCTGCGGATAAGTGGCAGCAAACGCAGCCGGGATAATGGCGAAATACTTCGCCACGTCGTTGGCGATACTGAACGTCGTCAGCGAGCCCCGTGTCATCAGCATCTGCTTACCGATGTGCACCACTTCGATCAGCTTGGTTGGATTGGAATCCAAATCAACCATGTTGCCTGCTTCCTTTGCTGCCTGCGTGCCGGAGTTCATAGCCACCGCCACATCGGCTTGCGCCAGCGCGGGAGCATCGTTCGTGCCGTCGCCCGTCATCGCCACCAGTCGACCTTCGGCCTGATATTGGCGAATCAGCGCCAGCTTGGTTTCCGGTGTCGCTTCCGCCAGAAAATCATCGACGCCTGCTTCTGCGGCGATCGCCGCTGCCGTGAGCGGGTTGTCGCCGGTGATCATCACGGTTTTGATCCCCATACTGCGCAGTTCGGCAAAGCGTTCTTTGATGCCGCTTTTCACGATATCTTTCAGTTCCACCACGCCAAGCACGCGCTTGCCTTCTGCAACGACCAGCGGCGTCCCCCCGCTGCGTGCGACGTTGGAGACCGCTTCTTCGACCTGATGCGGGAAGTCACCGTTGTTCGCTTCAATGTAGCGGCGCAGGGCATCGACGGCACCTTTACGAATGGTGCGCTGACCGAAATTGACGCCGCTCATGCGCGTCTGGGCCGTAAAAGGGACAAAAGTCGCGTCCAGCGAGCTAAGATCCTGATCTGCCAGATTAAAGCGTTGCTTCGCCAGCACCACGATGCTGCGCCCTTCAGGCGTTTCATCGGCTAAGGAGGCGAGACGCGCGGCGTCAGCCAGCGCTTGTTCGGTCATACCCGGTGCGGGCAGGAAAGCCGAAGCCTGACGGTTGCCCAGCGTAATGGTGCCGGTTTTATCCAGCAGCAGAACGTCAATATCGCCCGCCGCTTCGACGGCACGCCCGCTGGTGGCAATCACGTTAGCGCCCAGCATCCGGCTCATCCCTGCCACACCGATGGCCGACAGCAGGCCACCGATGGTGGTGGGGATCAGACAGACGAGCAGGGCGACAAGCACGGTCACGCCGACAACATCGCCGCTGTGATTCGCCTGTACGCCGAACCAGGAGAACGGATAGAGCGTGGCGGTGACCAGCAGGAAAATAAGTGTCAGCTCGATCAGCAGAATGGTCAGTGCGATCTCGTTCGGCGTTTTCCGGCGCTGCGCCCCTTCGACCATGGCAATCATTCGGTCGAGGAAGGTTTCGCCGGGATTGACGCTGCACTGAATCACCAGCCAGTCGGACAGCACGCGTGTGCCGCCGGTGACGGAGGCGAAATCGCCGCCGGACTCGCGGATTACCGGCGCGGATTCTCCGGTGATGGCGCTTTCATCGACGGACGCGCCGCCTTCCAGCACCTCACCGTCGCATGGAATGGTTTCACCCGCGCTCACCAGTACGATATCGCCCTTGCGCAGGCTGTCGGCTGGCACCGATTCTGAACTGGCATCGTGATGCGGTGCGGCGAGCTTGTTAGCCCAACTGGTTTTCTTGACGCCTTTCAGCGCATTTGCCTGCGCCTTACTGCGACCTTCCGCCAGCGCTTCGGCCATGTTGGCGAACAGCACGGTAAACCACAGCCAGAGTGATACCAGCCCAGTAAACACGGCGTTGCCTTCCGTTTTACCGGCCAGAATCGCCAGCCAGACGAGGGTGGTCAGCATACTGCCGAGATACACCACGAACATGACCGGATTGCGCCACTGCACACGCGGGTCGAGTTTCTTCAGCGCATCTTTCAGCGCCGAGCGGATTAACGCTCTGTCAAACAGCGCTTGCTGTTTACGTTTGCCAACGTGGCGGGAAGCCTCGCCCTGCTGGGCAGAGGCCGGTTTCTGTGTTGCCTGATGATTCATCGTGTGACGAGTCATAAAAAGTCTCCAGCCTTAGTGAGTCAGGCCGAACTGTAAATGTTCAGCGACTGGCCCTAACGCCAGTGCAGGGATAAACGTCAGTGCGCCAATCAGCAGGACGATAGCGATGAGCATGCCGATAAACAGCGGACTACGAGTAGACAGTGAGCCTTTGCTTTCTGGCTGGCGCTTTTTCACGACCAGCGAACCGGCGATAGCCAGCACGGGGATCATGACGGCAAAGCGGCCCAGCAGCATGGCGACAGCGAGCAGCACGTTATAGAACGGCGTGTTGACGCTCAGGCCGGCAAACGCGCTGCCGTTGTTGTTCGCGGCAGAGGAAAAGGCATAGAGCACTTCGCTAAAGCCGTGCGCGCCGGGGTTCAGAATGCCGCTGCGCCCAGCTTCCGTACTCAGCGCCAGCGCCGTGCCGAGCAGCACTAACGCAGGAGGAATAAGAATCGCCAGTGCCGTCATCTTCATCTCGTAGACTTCGATCTTTTTGCCCAGATATTCCGGCGAGCGGCCAATCATCAGGCCGGCAATAAAGACGGTCAGAAGCACGAACAGCAGCATGCCGTACAGGCCAGAACCGACACCGCCGAACACCACTTCGCCAATTTGCATCAGCCACATGGGAACCATGCCGCCGAGGGCGGTGAAAGAGTCGTGCATGGCGTTCACCGCACCTGTCGAGGTAGCCGTGGTGACAACCGCATACAGGCTGGACGTCAGAACGCCAAAACGCGTCTCTTTCCCTTCCAGATTTGCAGCGCTGTCCGCGCCTAATGCCAGCAGATGCGGGTTACCGTTGACCTCCATTTTCATCACCACGGCAGCGGCGACGATAAAGATCAGCGCCATCGCCCACAGCAGCGCGTGGCCCTGACGCTTGTCGCTCACGGCGTTGCCAAAGGCGAAACACAGTGCGGTAGGGATCAGCAGGATCGCCAGCATTTGCACGCTGTTGCTCAGCGCGGTCGGGTTTTCAAACGGGTGTGACGAGTTAGCACCAAAGAAACCGCCGCCGTTGGTGCCCAACAGTTTAATGGCTTCCTGTGAGGCAACCGGCCCCATCGGCAGCGTTTGGGCTGCGCCGTCCAGCGTGGTTAGATGCTGGTAAGGCAGCAGGTTCTGCAACACGCCCTGACTGACAAAAAACAGCGCCAGCAGCAGGGACAGCGGCAGCAGCACATACAGCGTGATGCGAAACAGATCGAGCCATGCGTTGCCCAGCGTGTCGACGCAGCGGCGGGAAAACGCGCGGATTAACGCGAAAGCGACGGCGATGCCGCTGGCGGCAGACAGGAAGTTTTGTACCGTTAGACCAGCCATCTGGCTCAGGTAGCTCAACGTGTTTTCACCGCTGTAAGCCTGCCAGTTGGTGTTGGTAGCAAAGCTGATTGCTGTGTTCAACGCCAAATGCCACGACAACCCCGGCATATTTTCTGGGTTAAGCGGCAGAATCCCCTGCGCCATTAACAGGACAAACAGGACGGCAATGCCGATCAGGTTAAGCGTCAGAATAGCCGCCGCATACTGTTGCCAGCGCATCTCCGTCGTATCGAAAGCGAAAAGGCGCGCCGTTCCCGCTTCAAACTTTTGCAGGAGCGCACCCGTTTCGCCCTCAATCAGACGGGCCAGTCCGCTGCCCAGCGGCTGGGCTACGATCAGTACCGTGAGTAGCAGCCCAAAGATCAGTAAAAAAGCGTCAGCGGCCATCAGAATTCCTCCGCCTTCAACAAGGCATAAACCAGATAGACCAGTAACAGCAGCACGAGCAGGCCGCCTAAGACGATGCTAAGCGTCACAACACACCTCCAGAACAAAATAGACAGCGTCAGGGTAGGAAAACGCAGGAAAAGAAGGTGCAAATTTCCCGTCTGTGGGCGTAAAAAAAGTATAAAAATGGGCTGAAAAGTAGACGGTGGAAGCGGTAATGGCACTACGGTGCCAACAACATCGTTTGCGGTGGGAAGGTGGTATCAAGAGAAAGGGATAAAGTGATCCAATCTAAAACCATAAATTAACTAATGGTAAGTTTATTTTTAACGTTGCTGTAACTTAATGACGTGATGATGAAAAAACTGGCGATTATTTCATCTTTTACTGGTCAGATGAGTAGTAAACTTTCAGAAAAGGCGGTAAAATTTTAACCAATGTCACAGTTCTTATTTTATCGTTATGAAAAGCACCGCTGAACAAGGGTGCTTATCCCAGAGGAGGATCGTTATGTCGCTTTATACTACTTATCCCTTGCACCGTATTCTCCTGCGTCGCGCCGCCGTGGTTGCCATCGGCGTGCTGGCGTTACCGGTAATGCTGTTCCGTCGCGATCGGGCGCGTTTTTACAGCTATTTACACCGTGTCTGGCTGAAAACCAGCGATAAACCCGTGTGGATGGCGCAGTCCGAAGCCGCCGCCTGCGATTTTTATTAAGGGCTGCGTATAAGATCTCTCGTGTTTATCTGCTGCATCCCTAAAACGGGAATGGCAGATAAACACGAAAAATGAACCGATGAAGGATCGGTTTAAAGATGTTTTGACGAGATTTACCCATTTCCCTTTCTGCCTGTTCTGCCGTTATTTCTCCCCAATCTCATGATTTATTACTTTATTCTTCGCTGCGACTGCACAGAATTGTGGTGAAATCCGCTATGCTGGTCAGAGGGTTTGCAGAATGCCATCAAGGTAAACCATATTGACCAGCGTAAGGATAAATCATGACGCTCGAACTCATCCCTGTTGGTATCAGCGCCTGTTTACTCGGTAATCCTGTGCGATTTGATGGTGGACACAAGCGTTTGACGTTTGCCGTTGAACAACTGGCACCCTATTTTCGTTTTGAACCGGTCTGCCCGGAAATGGCGATTGGTTTACCGGTGCCGCGTCCGGCGCTCAGGCTGGTACGCAAAGGGGAAAGTGAGATCACGCTGCGCGCCAGCAATGGTTCGCCGCTGGATGTCACCCAGCAGATGGCGACGTTTTCCGCTGACAAAGTCAGCCAGCTTCAGCATTTATGCGGTTATATCGTCTGTGCCAAATCGCCGAGCTGCGGTATGGAGCGCGTGAAGGTTTACGATGAAGCGCAAAAAGATGCGCGTAAAAGCGGAGTCGGCCTGTTTACGCAGGAACTGATGCGGCAAATGCCCTGGCTACCGGTTGAGGAAGATGGGCGTCTACAGGATCCCGGCTTGCGGGAAAATTTCATTGAGCGCGTTTATGCGTTATACGAACTGAATCAGCTATGGCAAAACGGGTTGAGCCGTGGTGCGCTGATTGCCTTTCATAGCCGTTATAAACTCCTGCTGTTGGCACATTCCCAGCCGGAATACCGCGAGCTAGGGCCGTTTGTTGCGGGGATCGATAAGTGGGAATCGCTGGAAGACTACATCGTTGAATACCGGAAGCGTTTGATGAAGCTACTGTCGACGCCTGCGACGCGGCGCAATCACACCAATGTATTGATGCACGTGCAGGGCTACTTCCGACGCCAGCTTAATTCTCAACAGCGACAGGAACTGGCGCAGCTCATCGATCGCTATCGACAGGGCTTGCAGCCGCTACTGGCACCTATCACGTTGCTAAAACATTACATGGCGGAATACCCCGATGCGTATCTGGCTCAGCAGCGTTACTTTGAGCCGTACCCCGAGGCATTACGCCTGCGTTACGGACACTAGTTTGACCGCCCGAGGAATTTCATGAGCACCCATGTAGTCTGGCTACGCAACGACCTGCGCGTTACCGATAATCTGGCGCTGTACGCGGCCTGTCAGGATCCGAACGCCACCGTGCTGGCGATCTTTATCGCCACGCCGGCGCAGTGGGAAAAGCACGATATGGCACCGCGTCAGGCGGCCTTTCTGCTGGAGAACCTGACGCTGGTGCAGCAGGCGCTGGCCGAGAAAGGCATCCCGCTGCATTACCACGAATGTGCTGATTTTTCGGCATCGGTTGACTGGCTGGTACAGTTTTGTGCGCAGCAGCAGGCCACCGATCTTTTCTACAATTACCAGTATGAAATCAACGAGCGGCTGCGTGATAAGCAGGTGAAAGATCGGCTGGCCGATAGCGTAGTTTGTCACGGTTATCATGACAGCCTGTTGTTACCGCCGGGTAGCGTGCTGACGGGTAATGGCGAGATGTACAAAGTGTTTACGCCCTTTCGTCAGGCTTTTATCAAACGTCTGCTGGAGTCGGATACGACGTGCGTACCGGCACCAGACGCGCGCGGTGAGCCGATCAATAACACAGTGGAACTGGTACCGTTCAGCTACCCGCAGTGTGAGGTGGATAGCGATGATTTCCCCAGTGGGGAACGCGCGGCGTTGCAGCAACTGCGCCGTTTTTGCCGCGAGCAGGTACAGGATTATGACCAGCGGCGGGATTTTCCTGCGTTGCCCGGCACCAGCAAACTTTCTCCGTATCTGGCGCTTGGGATCGTATCGCCGCGCCAGTGCGTTAACCGTCTGCGTACCGAATGCCCAGAGATGTTGGAACGGCGTGAGGGCGGGGCGTTTACCTGGTTTAACGAGCTGGTCTGGCGTGAATTTTACCGCCACCTGATTGTGTCTTGGCCGCAGCTATGTAAACACCGACCGTTCACCGCATGGACGCAGTGGGTGAAATGGCGAGAATCGCCGGAGGATTTAGCCGCTTGGCAGCAGGGAAAAACGGGCTACCCGATCGTGGATGCTGCGATGCGTCAACTGAATGAAACGGGATGGATGCACAATCGCCTGCGTATGATTTGCGCCAGTTTTCTCGTCAAAGATTTACTGATCGATTGGCGAGAAGGCGAACGCTACTTTATGTCGCAACTGCTGGATGGCGATCTGGCGGCGAATAACGGCGGCTGGCAGTGGGCGGCGTCGACAGGTACCGATGCGGCACCTTATTTTCGTATTTTTAACCCGACAACGCAGGGCGAGCGCTTCGACCCTGAAGGTCGGTTTATTCGTCACTGGCTGCCCGAACTGGCCGCCGTGCCGGATAACGATATTCATCAGCCCCATCGCTGGGCTGGCAAACACCACCATCAGCTGAACTATCCGCAGCCCATCGTCGACCACAAAACCGCACGTCAGAATACGCTGGCGGCATTTGAGGCGGCGAAAAATATCGGTATGGCGGATAACGATCGAGAAGAGAAAAGTAAGTATGCGTAATGTGGAATTGGAAAGAATCATTAACGAGAAACTGAGCACGGCGACGTTTCAGGACTACGCACCGAACGGTTTACAGGTTGAGGGGCGTGCGGACGTAAAACGTATTGTGACGGGCGTAACGGCCTCACAGGCGCTGCTGGATGCGGCGGTAGAAAAGCAGGCCGATGCGATTCTGGTTCACCACGGCTATTTCTGGAAAAACGAACCGCAGATTGTTTGTGGCATGAAGCGTAACCGGCTGAAAACACTGTTGCTCAATGATATCAACCTGTACGGCTACCATCTGCCGCTGGATGCACATCCGGAACTGGGGAATAACGCCCAACTGGCGGCGCTGCTGGAGATTCAGGTGCTGGGCGCAATCGAACCGCTGGTGCCGTATGGCGAACTGGCGCAGCCCATGACGGCAGACGCTTTTTGCCGCCGTGTAGAAAAACGGCTGGGGCGTAGCGTGCTGCATTGTGGGGATAATGCACCGCAACAGATACAGCGCGTGGCCTGGTGTACTGGCGGCGGTCAGGGTTTTATTGAACAAGCGGCCCGCTTTGGGGTCGATGCGTTTATTACCGGTGAAGTGTCTGAGCAAACGATTCATATCGCGCGCGAAATGGGGCTGCACTTCTTTGCTGCCGGACACCATGCCACTGAACGTGGCGGCATCAAAGCGTTGGGCGAATGGCTGGCGGTACAGCATGGTTTTGATGTGACATTTATTGATATTCCTAACCCGGCGTGATGGGTTGAAAGTCTTGGTATCGCACAGGAATGATGTCACATTTTCGATATTGGCATCGTTGTTGCTTTGCTATTGAGAAGAAAATATATCAGTAAGCAACGCTAATCATTTAGCCATGTTCACCATGACGGATAAAACGCGATTCAGGAGGAAAGATTGCAACGAGCACGGTGTTATCTTCTGGGCGAGAGGGCTGTCGTTCTGGAACTGGAACCGCCAATGTCGCTGGAGAGCCAGCAGCGGATATGGGGGCTTGCCGAGCGCCTGAATCATCATGAAGAGGTGCTGGAAGCGATTCCGGGCATGAACAATCTAACGGTGCTGTTGGCGCATCCACAGCAGGTGGCGCTGGATGCGATAGAACGTTTGCAGCGCTGGTGGGAAGAGAGTGAATCGCTGGTGTTTGACCCACGCGATATCGATATTCCTGTTGTGTATGGCGGAGAAGCGGGGCCAGATCTGGCGGACGTTGCCGCGCACAGTGGCCTGACAGTGAGTCAGGTTGTGGAAGCACACGCAGCCGCACAGTACGTGGTCTACTTTTTGGGCTTCCAGCCGGGCTTTGCCTACCTCGGTGGATTAAACGAGAAGCTGCATATGCCGCGTCGCGCCGAACCGCGCCTGCGCGTGCCGGCGGGGTCGGTCGGGATTGGTGGCGCGCAGACGGGGATTTATCCGCTGGCGACGCCGGGTGGCTGGCAGCTGATTGGCCGCTCGTCGTTGAAGCTGTTTAATCCACAAACGATGCCGCCAACGCTGCTGCGACCTGGCGATAACGTTCGGTTTCTGCCACAGAAGGAGGGGGTATGCTGAAGGTTATTCATGCCGGCTTACATACTTCGGTGCAGGATGGTGGTCGCGTCGGCTTTCGCCGTTTGGGTATCAGCCAGTCAGGTGCGCTCGATCTGCCTGCACTGACAATGGCCAACCTGCTGGTGGGCAACGCGGAGAATGCCGCCGCGCTGGAAATTACGCTGGGCAAGTTTACCGCAACATTCACCACCGCCTGCTGGGTGGCGCTGACCGGGGCGGACTGCCATGCCGACTTGGATGGCAAGCCGCTTTGGACAGGCTGGCGTTTCGCTGTGAAGCCAGGACAAACGTTGAAAATGCGCATGCCGCGTAACGGAATGCGCAGCTACTTGGCGTTGTCCGGCGGTGTGGACGTGCCGGAAGCGCTTGGGTCGCGCAGTACCGATTTGAAAGCCGGTTTTGGGGGCTTTGACGGACGCTTGCTGAGGGATGGCGATGAACTTCCGCTGGGGACGCCGACTCGTGAACTGACGCGAGAAGTCGGTATCAAGCAACTGCTGTTCGGCAATCGCGTGCGGGCCTTGCCGGGGCCGGAATATCAGGAATTCAGCGAAGAGATGCAGGAACTGTTCTGGCGAACGTCCTGGCAACTGAGCCCGCAAAGTAACCGCATGGGTTACCGTTTACTGGGCGCTGAACTACAGCGCGCCGCATTGCCGGGCAGTAAACCGCGCGAGCTGCCATCGCATGGACTGCTGCCGGGCGTGGTGCAGGTTCCACACAATGGTCGCCCTATCGTACTGCTGGCGGATGCCCAGACAACCGGCGGTTACCCGCGTATTGCGACGGTGATCGAAGCCGATTTATTCCATCTGGCGCAAATCCGGCTCGGTGAACCGATACATTTTATTCACTGTACGCAGGCACAGGCGCAAAAAGCGGCCGAAGAACAGCGACGTTACCTCGAACAGCTGGCGTGGAGGCTGCATGATTATTGATCTGAATGCCGATCTGGGCGAAGGCAGTGAGAACGACGAAGCGCTGCTCAAGCTGGTGACCTCTGCCAATATTGCCTGTGGGTTTCATGCCGGTGATGCACAAACCATGCGCCAGTCAGTGCGTTGGGGAATCGGCTATGGTGTCGCGCTTGGTGCACACCCGAGTTTTCCCGATCGCGAAAATTTTGGCCGCAAGGCGATGAATGTGCCTGCGGAAATTGTCTTTGCACAGGTGGTGTATCAGCTTGGCGCACTCAGCGCGATTGTCGCCGCTGAAGGCGGCACGCTGTCGCACGTTAAGCCTCACGGCATGCTTTACAATCAGGCGGCATGCGAACCGGTGCTGGCCGATGCGATAGCCAAGGCGGTGAAAGTGGTGAATCCAGCGTTACGCTTAGTCGGGCTGGCGGGAAGCGAGTTAATTCGTGCCGGGCAGCGGCTGGGGCTGGAGACGCGTCAGGAAGTGTTCGCCGACCGCTGCTATCTGCCTGACGGATCGCTGGTGCCGCGTACTCAGGCGGGGGCATTGATTAACAGCGATGAACTGGCGCTGGCGCAAACGCTGGAGATGATTCAACGTCAGCGGGTCAGAGCGATTGACGGTTCCTGGGTGAACGTGCAGGCGGATACCGTGTGTATTCACGGCGATGGACAACACGCGCTGTTGTTTGCCCGCAAGCTGCGACACTGTTTTAGCCAGCATCAGATCGCTGTTGCTGCGGCATAATCACTATTTTTATATGCGGGGATAACCGATGAAAACCGTTTTGATTACGGCGTTTGAGCCTTTCGAGGGCGAAGCGATTAATCCCTCTTGGGAAGCGATAAAAGACCTTCATCAGCGCGAAGTTGGCGGTGCGCGCGTAGTGGCCTGCCGTTTATCTTGCGTCTTCGACCTGTCGCTGGAACAGCTTTACCGTGCGATAGCCGAATGGCAACCGGAAGTGGTGATCGCGGTAGGACAGGCAGGTGGCCGTGCTGATATTTCTGTCGAACGCGTGGCGATTAATATTAATGATGCCCGTATTGCTGATAACCGAGGTAACCAACCGATTGATACGCCGGTGGTGGAAAAGGGGCCGGCGGCGTATTTCTCGACGCTGCCGGTGAAAGCGCTGGTGCAGGCATTGCGTGCAGCGGGCATTCCCGCTTCGGTATCGCAAACTGCAGGGACGTTTGTCTGCAACCATGTGATGTACGGGCTTTTACATCAACTACATCAACAGGGCGATGTGGTGCGTGGTGGATTCGTTCACATTCCCTATTCGCCGGAGCAGGCCGCGCGACACCCCGGTGAACCGAGCATGCCCACGCCGCTAGTCACGGCGGCGCTGGAGGTGATGATCAAGCAGTCGCTGGTGCAGCAGGTTGATGTGGCGGTGACTGGCGGTGCTCTGCACTAGTGTGATTAATCACGCAATACGTCTGATTTTCAGGGAGTAAGGTATGCCGGAAGGACCGGAAATTCGCCGGGCTGGAGAACCATCTGCCCGTCGAGATTCTCTGGCAGGTACGGCTTGCGCTGCAACGCACGGCAGCGCAGTTGAAGAAAACCGCCATCATGGGGTAATGCCACTCTTCATAATAGTTGTATCAACGTATGTAAAGCTGCGTTTTGGCCAGCGCTTTTTGTAACCATCCACCTGACACACGTTTGTTAGCCAGAGATGTGTACACATCCTTGGACAACAATAAGCTCTCTTTTGCTCCAGATGAAAAAATGCCTGATTCCTGCATAAATACTGAACCGGCAGGTTACTCATCCCAAAGTAGAAAAAGCGAGCAGTAATATCTTCTTCACCGTTTGTGGATCCTCGCCACGCGTGAGCTGTGATGATGCATGACTTAGTTGTGCATCGATATAGATGGCTGCAAACTCTGGTGAAATGTCTGCAGAAAACTCACCTTTGGCCTTTGCGTGTTCCACCCACTTTCTGAAAGCAGCTAATCCTTGTTCCTCAAGGAAATCGACTTGCGCCCGTGTGACTTCACCCAAGTGCATTCGTGATTCACGCATTTTTATAAAAAGACATCCCATCGGGGACTCATGATGACAACTCGCTGATGTGGCAAAGGACACTAGGTTATCAAGTGCCTCTCGAAACGGAGTCTCATTATTCAACATCTGTTGTACAGGGTTTAGCACTTGTTCCTGATACTTAATAAGAACAGCTTTCATCAAGCCATCTTCATTCGAGAATTCACGATAAAGGCTCGGCTTCGATACGCCAGATCTCCTACAAATTTCATTAAGGGATAAATTGCTTATGTCCTCTTTCCAATAAGAACGCATTGCTACATCTAAAACATGGTCACGATCTAGAGTTTTTGGTCTCCCTCGTGAAGGTTTGGTTGACGTTGAATTCATTTTTGTACCGCCTGGTATTTTAATTTGACAAACAATATTCCTCTTTCTATTATTATACCGACTGGTATTTAATTAACAATCTATAGGATCGAAAATATGAGTGCAGCAAAAAGAAACGTAGTCATCACAGGTAGCAGCAGCGGGTTTGGCCAAAAAGCAGTAAAAGATTTTGCAGATAAAGGCTATCAAGTGTTTGCCACCATGCGCGCTCCAGAAGGCAAGAACGCAGCAATTAAGGCTGAGTTGGAGGCGTATAGCGATTCTATCCATGTTGTTAATATGGATGTCACCAACGACGAATCTGTCAAAACCGCCATTTCAGGTGTGCTGGCTAAAGCGGGAAAAATTGATATTTTGATTAACAATGCAGGCGTAATGTACCTTGGCATTACCGAAGCATTTAGCATTGCCCAAGCCAAGGAGCAGATGGAAACCAATTACTATGGCGCTATGCGTACTATACAGGCTGTGTTGCCTGCTATGCGTGAGGCTAAGTCGGGTCTGATCATTAACACCTCGTCAATGGTTGGCCAGATTTCAGCGCCGTACTTCTCTACCTACGCTGCTACAAAACATGCTTTGGAAGGCTATCTCCAAGGTCTACGCTACGAAGTAGCACCCTTCGGTATTGATATCGCCATAGTTCAACCTGGCCCATTCCCTACAGGTCTAAGTGCCGCAGGGCAAGAACCTACTCGTACTGACGTGCTGGACAGCTATGGTGAATTTGCAAAAATTCCTCCCGTTATGTTCGAGGAATTCGGCAAATTTATGCAGAGTGATCAAGCACCTAATCCACAGATGGTCGTAGATGCTTATTTAGCGCTAGCAGATATGCCCACAGGTAAACGTCCTACACGTACAACAGTCGGTTTGGTTTGGGGGGTTGATGAAATCAACGCCGCTAAACAACCCATTCAAGACCGAGTGTTGAAAGAAATGCAACTAGACAATGTTTTAGGTGGCGCTGACGTATAATTTTCAGTATCAGGGGCAAACTTTTTTGCCCCTATTTCTCGTGGTATACAGATAGTGGATTCAGTGGTGAAGACTGGGTTTTTATCGCACATTAATTCCAACCAATATGCTTACCGTGCCCGCCCTATTATTTTTCCCGATCCCCAAGATGCTTGCCTACGACAATTACCATACTTCAATCGTCATTGAAAATCAGCGTTGGGTACAAACAATAAAGGCCGGAAAATCCGGCCTTTTTGATGTGTACGGAATGGATTAATCGTGTTTCAGATTGGATGCAAAGTCACGTTTGTCGTAGCCGGTATACAGCTGACGCGGACGGGCAATTTTGATGCCGTCGTCGTGCATTTCGTTCCAGTGTGCAATCCAGCCCACGGTACGTGCCATCGCGAAAATAACGGTGAACATGGAAGACGGAATGCCCATCGCTTTCAGGATGATACCGGAATAGAAGTCCACGTTCGGGTACAGCTTCTTCTCGATGAAGTACGGGTCGTTCAGCGCGATATTTTCCAGCTCCATTGCCACTTCCAGCAGGTCGTCTTTTCTGCCCAGCTCTTTCAGCACTTCATGGCAGGTTTCACGCATGACGGTAGCGCGCGGATCGTGGTTTTTGTACACACGGTGACCGAAGCCCATCAGGCGGAAGGAATCGTTCTTGTCTTTTGCACGCTCGATAAACGCAGGGATGTGCTCCACGCTGCTGATTTCTTCCAGCATACGCAGGCAGGCTTCGTTCGCGCCGCCATGCGCCGGTCCCCACAGCGAAGCGATCCCCGCGGCGATACAGGCAAACGGGTTTGCACCAGACGAGCCAGCAGTACGCACGGTAGACGTCGAGGCATTTTGCTCGTGATCGGCATGCAGGATCAGGATACGGTCCATCGCACGTTCTAACACCGGATTCACAACATATTCTTCGCAAGGCGTAGAGAACATCATGTGCAAGAAGTTACCCGCGTAGGACAGGTTGTTTTTCGGATAAACAAACGGCTGGCCCAGAGAGTATTTGTAGCACATTGCTGCAACGGTCGGCATTTTGGACAGCAGGCGGTAAGCCGCGATCTCACGGTGGCGTTCGTTGCTGATATCCAGCGAGTCGTGGTAGAACGCCGCCAGTGCACCCGTGACGCCGCACAACACAGCCATTGGATGTGAATCACGACGGAAACCGTGGAACAGACGAGTAATCTGCTCATGGATCATGGTGTGACGCGTTACGGTGGTTTTGAAGGTTTCATACTGTTCTACCGTCGGGACTTCACCGAACAGCAGGATGTAACAAACTTCAAGATAATTCGATTTTTCAGCCAGTTGGGCAATCGGGAAGCCACGGTGTAGCAAGATGCCTTCGTCACCGTCAATATAGGTAATCTTGGATTCGCAAGATGCGGTAGAGGTAAAGCCGGGGTCAAATGTGAAGTAACCTTTAGAACCGAGGGGACGAATATCAATCTCATCATACCCCAATGTACCTGATAGGACATTTAGCTCAATTGGATCTTTACCCTCTAGAGTAAGTGTTGCTTTCTTATCAGCCATTTACAGTCTCCTTAGCGCTTTAATTTTAAAAATTCTCACTGAAGAAATACCGTCATGCCTGTGCACCGGCGAGTGAAGAATGACCGGTGAAACTCTGTCGTGACACAGTCGTCAAATAGGATACAGAGTAAGGCGGATAGCCGCATTCAGGATGAAAAATTCGTTCTCCAGGTAATTAACAATCTTCAGGTAATTAGCGATCTTCAGGCAATTAACTATGCTCTGAATAGATTGTAGTCATTACCTATGATTTTTACGTGGACTCTCCCCACTGTTACATAAGTTACGCCAGTGTGGAAGTGTCGCCGTTGTGCTTTAACACATCATAAGGAATTTAATCCCCTATTTGTAATTGAAATGTTGAACTTTTGTCAAATCAGATAATTAATTTTATATAAATTGTGAAATTCGTGATCTAAATCACTGTTCGCGGCAAATGTCACCAAACAGTTTGTATGGGAATTGTAATGGGAATGTGAAGGACCTATACTGCCGCTAGGTCTCCGGAATCACCCTGCAGTAGGAGCACCCAGTATGAAAGGATCATGCGCTGTTTAGACACCGGAATGTCGATGTTTGAGCGCGTATCGTAAACCCACTTTTCAGGGCTGTAACTTTCATACTGTCTGACCTCACATCAGGCCCGGAGGAAGAAACAATAATAAAAGCTGTGTGGGCAAATCTGTGAAAAAACAAAGACCTGTCAATCTGGAATTGCAGACGATCCAGTTTCCCGTTACTGCGATAGCATCTATTCTTCACCGCGTCTCCGGCGTTATCACCTTTGTCGCTGTCGGTATTTTACTGTGGCTGTTAGGCACTTCTCTTTCTTCAGAGGAAGGCTTCCTGCGCGCTGCGGAAATTATGGATAGCTTCATCGTCAAGTTTATCGTTTGGGGCATCCTCGTCGCGTTGGCTTATCACATTGTTGGTGGTATACGTCACCTGTTGATGGATTTTGGCTATATAGAAGAAGACCTTGCCGCAGGTAAGCGTTCTGCAAATATCTCCTTTATTATTACTGTCGTGCTTTCAATTCTGGCTGGAGTCCTCGTATGGTAAGCAATGCTTCTGCGTTAGGACGCAATGGCGTACACGATTGGTTACTGATTCGCGCTTCCGCCATCGTCATTGTTCTGTATGTAATTTATATTATTGGTTTTATTGCTACGGCTGGCGACATCACGTATGAAATCTGGCGTGGTTTCTTCGCAATGGCTCTCACCAAAGTATTCACACTGCTAACGTTATTTTCCATTCTGGTTCATGCCTGGATAGGGATGTGGCAAGTGCTGACCGACTACATTAAACCGCTGGCCTTACGCCTGACTTTACAGTTGGCGATTGTCGTAGCGCTGTTGGTGTACGTCATTTATGGAACTATTGTGGTGTGGGGTGCGTGATGAATTTGCCAGTCAGAGAATTTGATGCAGTTGTTGTGGGTGCGGGTGGCGCAGGTATGCGCGCCGCGCTGCAAATTTCCCAAATGGGCCTGTCCTGTGCCCTGTTATCGAAAGTGTTCCCAACCCGTTCCCATACTGTGTCCGCGCAGGGCGGTATTACCGTTGCGCTGGGCAACACCCATGAGGACAACTGGGAATGGCACATGTACGACACCGTAAAAGGGTCGGATTACATTGGCGATCAAGACGCTATTGAATATATGTGTAAAACCGGTCCAGAAGCGATTCTGGAACTGGAACACATGGGATTACCGTTCTCCCGCCTGGATGATGGCAGCATTTATCAGCGTCCGTTCGGTGGTCAATCCAAGAATTTTGGCGGCGAGCAGGCCGCACGTACTGCGGCCGCCGCTGACCGTACCGGTCATGCCCTGCTGCATACGCTGTATCAGCAGAACCTGAAAAATCACACCACTATTTTCTCCGAATGGTACGCCCTCGATCTGGTGAAGAATCAGGATGGCGCGGTGGTCGGCTGTACGGCGATCTGTATCGAAACCGGTGAAGTTGTCTATTTCAAAGCGAAAGCGACCGTGCTGGCGACTGGCGGCGCAGGCCGTATTTACCAGTCCACCACCAACGCGCACATTAATACAGGTGACGGCGTGGGCATGGCACTGCGTGCTGGCGTTCCGTTGCAGGACATGGAAATGTGGCAGTTCCACCCGACCGGTATTGCTGGCGCGGGTGTGCTGGTGACAGAAGGCTGCCGTGGTGAAGGCGGTTACCTGCTGAACAAGCACGGTGAACGTTTCATGGAACGTTATGCGCCAAACGCGAAAGATCTGGCTGGCCGTGACGTTGTTGCCCGTTCCATCATGATCGAAATTCGTGAAGGCCGCGGCTGTGAAGGTCCGTGGGGACCACATGCCAAGCTGAAACTGGACCATCTGGGTAAAGATGTTCTGGAATCCCGTCTGCCGGGCATTCTGGAGCTGTCCCGCACATTTGCTCACGTCGACCCGGTGAAAGAACCGATTCCAGTTATCCCAACCTGCCACTACATGATGGGCGGTATTCCGACCAAAGTGAGCGGTCAGGCATTGACGGTGAATGAGAAAGGCGAAGATGTGGTGATTCCAGGGCTGTTTGCCGTGGGTGAAATCGCCTGCGTCTCGGTTCATGGTGCTAACCGTCTGGGCGGCAACTCGCTGCTCGATTTGGTGGTATTTGGTCGCTCAGCGGGTATCCACCTGCAAGAGTCGTTGAACGAACAGGGCGAAAGCCGTGATGCCAGCAACTCCGATATTGAAGCTTCTCTCGACCGTCTGAACCGCTGGAACAATACCCGTTCTGGGGAAGATCCGGTTGAAATCCGCAAGGCGCTGCAATCCTGTATGCAGAACAACTTCTCGGTCTTCCGCGAAGGCGATGCGATGGCGAAAGGATTGGAAGAGCTGAAAGTGATTCGTGAACGCCTGAAAAATGCGCGTTTGGATGACACGTCAAGCGAGTTCAACACCCAGCGTATCGAATGTCTGGAGCTGGATAACCTGATGGAAACTGCGTATGCGACGGCGGTATCGGCTAACTTCCGTACCGAAAGCCGTGGCGCGCATAGTCGCTTCGACTACCCAGAGCGCGACGATGAAAATTGGCTGTGCCATTCGTTATATCTGCCGCAAACCGACAGCATGACGCGCCGTGAGGTGAACATGCAGCCTAAACTGCGTCCGGCGTTCCCGCCGAAAGTACGTACTTATTAATTGCGGAGATCAAACGATGAAACTCGAATTTTCTATTTATCGTTATAACCCGGATGTTGACGACGCTCCGCGGATGCAGGATTACCAGTTGGAGGCGGAAGAAGGCCGCGACATGATGCTGCTGGATGCGCTGATGCTGCTGAAAGAGCAGGATCCAACGCTGTCATTCCGTCGTTCTTGCCGTGAAGGCGTCTGTGGTTCCGATGGCGTCAACATGAACGGCAAAAATGGGCTGGCCTGTATCACGCCAGTTTCTGCGTTACGTCGCGGGAACAGCAAAATTGTTATCCGTCCTTTACCTGGATTACCGGTTGTTCGTGATTTGGTAGTGGACATGGGACAGTTCTATGCTCAATATGAGAAAATAAAGCCTTACCTGTTGAATAATGGGAAAAATCCGCCGGCGCGTGAGCATCTGCAATCGCCTGAACAACGTGCCAAGCTGGATGGGTTGTATGAATGCATCATGTGCGCCTGCTGTTCAACGTCTTGCCCGTCGTTCTGGTGGAACCCGGACAAGTTTGTCGGACCCGCGGGGCTGCTGGCAGCGTATCGTTTCCTGATTGACAGCCGCGATACGGAAACTCAGCCACGACTGGACGATCTGGACGATGCGTTCAGCGTCTTCCGCTGCCACGGCATCATGAACTGCGTCAACGTGTGTCCGAAAGGGCTGAACCCGACCAAGGCTATTGGTCATATTAAATCGATGCTGTTGCACCGTAGCGCGTAACGGCTAGTCAGAACGTAACGTGTTATTGCATAAAGATTAAGTAGTAAAACATGTATCTCCCTCTGAAGTTGCTATTCTTCAGAGGGAGCGCAGGAAACCTTTAAAAACCGGCTTACGCGCCCGAACCGGTTTTTAAAGGTTCCTTAGGGGGGATGGATACCCTAAGCGCGTACCGAAGTACGACAAATGAACCGTTTGTACGGCGAACGATATACGGACACTAATTACATGTTAACCACGGCGAAAACTGAAGCTTATTAGCTTAAGGGATCATGATGCAGAACGGCGCGATGAAGGCCTGGCTGGATTCCTCCTATTTGGCGGGTGCGAATCAGTCCTACATAGAGCAACTCTATGAAGATTTTTTAACCGATCCTGACTCGATCGAACATAGCTGGCGCTCGATCTTCCAGCAATTGCCTACGAGTGGGGTCAAACCGGATCAACTCCATTCCAAAACGCGTGAATATTTCCGCCGTCTGGCGAAAGACTCATCGCGCTTTACCTCGTCAGTCACCGATCCCGATATTGATGCTAAGCAGGTCAAGGTCTTGCAGCTGATCAATGCGTTCCGCTTCCGTGGACATCAGCAAGCTAACCTGGACCCGATCTTCCTGCGTCCGCAGGAACCCGTTGCAGAATTGGATCTGGCTTACCACAACCTGACGCAGGATGACTTGCAGGAATCCTTCAACGTGGGCTCTTTTGCCATCGGCAAAGACACCATGAAGCTGGAAGACCTGTATGACGCGCTGAAACGCACCTATTGCGGTTCTATCGGTGCGGAATATATGCATATGACCAGTACGGAAGAGAAACGTTGGATCCAGCAGCGTATCGAATCGGTAATGGGGCAACCGTCATTCTCTCTGGAAGAGAAACGCCGTTTCCTGAAAGAGTTAACCGCAGCCGAAGGGCTGGAGCGTTATCTGGGTGCCAAATATCCTGGTGCCAAGCGTTTCTCGCTGGAAGGCGGTGATGCACTGGTTCCGATGCTGAAAGAGCTGATTCGTCATGCGGGTGCAAACGATACTCGCGAAGTCGTATTGGGGATGGCACACCGTGGTCGCCTCAACGTGCTGATCAACGTATTGGGCAAAAAATCTCAGGATCTGTTCGACGAGTTCGCTGGCAAGCATAAAGAACACCTCGGTACCGGTGACGTGAAATATCACCAGGGCTTCTCGTCTGAATTCGAGACGGCTGGCGGTCTGGTGCATTTGGCGCTGGCGTTCAACCCATCGCACCTCGAAATCGTCAGCCCGGTAGTAACAGGGTCTGTCCGTGCGCGTCTCGATCGTCTGAATAGCCAGAGCGGTCCGCGTGTTTTACCTATCACTATTCACGGTGATGCAGCAATCAGCGGTCAGGGCGTGGTACAGGAACTGCTGAACATGTCGACGGTGCGTGGCTACGAAGTTGGCGGCACACTGCGTATTGTAATCAACAACCGTATCGGCTTTACCACCTCTAACCCGCTGGACATTCGCTCAACCGAATACTGTACCGATATCGGCAAGATGGTGCAGGCACCGATTTTCCACGTTAATGCAGACGACCCGGAAGCGGTGGCGTTTGTTACGCGTCTGGCGCTGGATTTCCGTAATGAGTTTAAGCGCGATGTGTTCATCGATCTGATTTGTTATCGCCGTCATGGTCATAACGAAGCTGACGAGCCAAGTGCAACGCAGCCGATGATGTACCAGAAGATCAAGAAACACCCGACGCCGCGTAAGGTATACGCCGATCGTCTGGAGCAGGAAAAATCCATTACGCTGGAAGATGCCACCGAAATGGTCAACCTGTACCGCGATGCGCTGGATGCGGGTGAATGTGTGGTGGAAGAATGGCGTCAGATGGATATGCAGTCCTTTACCTGGACGCCGTATCTGAACCATGAGTGGGATGAGCCTTATCCGCATGCAACGGAAATGAAACGCTTGCAGGAACTGGCGAAGCGTATCAGCGAAGTGCCGGAAGGGATTGAGATCCATCCTCGTGTTGCCAAAGTTTATGCTGACCGTGCCGAAATGGCGGCGGGCAACAAACCGTTTGACTGGGGCGGGGCAGAAACGCTGGCTTACGCTACGCTGGTCGATGAAGGCATTCCGATTCGTCTGTCTGGTGAGGACAGCGGTCGCGGTACGTTCTTCCATCGTCATGCTGTCGTGCATAACCAGAAAAATGGTTCCAGCTACACGCCGTTGAACCACGTGCATAACGGACAGGGCGAGTTTAACGTCTGGGACTCCGTATTGTCTGAAGAGGCGATTCTGGCGTTTGAATACGGCTATGCGACCGCAGAACCTCGCACCCTGACTATCTGGGAAGCGCAGTTCGGTGACTTCGCCAACGGTGCGCAGGTCGTTATCGATCAGTTCATCAGCTCCGGTGAGCAGAAGTGGGGCCGTATGTGTGGTCTGGTCATGCTGCTGCCGCACGGTTACGAAGGTCAAGGCCCTGAGCACTCGTCTGCCAGACTGGAACGCTATCTGCAGCTGTGCGCTGAGCAAAATATGCAGGTCTGTATTCCGTCAACGCCAGCGCAGGTTTATCACATGCTTCGCCGTCAGGCGCTGCGCGGGATGCGCCGTCCGCTGGTGGTCATGTCACCGAAATCTCTGCTGCGCCATCCGCTGGCGATCTCTTCACTGGATGAACTGGCAAATGGTTCCTTCCAGCCGGCGATTGGTGAAGTAGAAGAATTAGATCCGGCAGCCGTGAAGCGTGTCGTGCTTTGTTCCGGCAAGGTCTACTATGATTTGGTAGAACAGCGCCGCAAGAACGAGCAAAAGAATGTCGCGATCGTCCGTATCGAACAGCTTTATCCGTTCCCGCATCAGGCCGTTCAAGCTGCGCTGGAATCGTTTGCCCATGTTCATGATTTCGTGTGGTGTCAGGAAGAGCCGCTGAATCAGGGAGCCTGGTATTGCAGTCAGCACCATTTCCGTGAAGTGATTCCGTTTGGGGCTTCTTTACGTTACGCAGGACGCCCGGCGTCTGCATCACCCGCCGTTGGCTATATGTCCGTACACCAGAAACAACAGCAAGATCTGGTCGATGACGCGCTGAACGTTGATTAAATAAAAGGATAGATAATGAGTAGCGTAGATATTCATGTACCCGACCTGCCTGAATCCGTCGCTGACGCCACTGTTGCGACCTGGCATAAAAAGCCAGGCGATAGCGTCGAGCGCGATGAAGTACTGGTTGAAATTGAAACTGACAAAGTTGTACTGGAAGTTCCTGCCTCTGAAGCGGGCATTCTGGATGCCGTGCTGGAAGAGGAAGGCGCGACAGTAACGTCTCGCCAACTGCTGGGTCGCATTCGTCGTGGCGACAGCTCTGGTAAAGAAACCAGCGAGAAATCACAAAGCAAAGAATCAACACCGGCACAGCGTCATACGGCTGGGCTGGAAGAAGAGAACAGCGACGCGCTCAGCCCGGCGATCCGCCGCCTGATTGCAGAGCACGATCTCGATGCTTCTGCTATCAAAGGCAGCGGCGTAGGCGGTCGAATTACCCGTGAAGACGTAGATAAGCATTTGGCTGCCCAGAAGAAAGAGTCTGGTAAAGCGCCTAAGTCTGAAGCCCCGGCGGCTTCTCCGGCACCAGCTCTGGGCGCGCGCAGCGAAAAACGCGTACCGATGACGCGCCTGCGTAAGCGTGTTGCAGAGCGTCTGCTGGAAGCGAAAAACAGCACGGCAATGTTGACGACGTTCAACGAAATCAACATGCAGCCAATCATGGATCTGCGTAAGCAGTACGGCGACGCATTTGAGAAGCGTCATGGTGTACGTCTGGGCTTCATGTCCTTCTACATCAAAGCCGTGGTCGAAGCGCTGAAGCGTTATCCAGAAGTGAATGCGTCTATTGATGGCGAAGATG
This sequence comes from Pectobacterium sp. HCp5_1, assembly GCF_032905925.1. Taxonomy (NCBI): domain Bacteria; kingdom Pseudomonadati; phylum Pseudomonadota; class Gammaproteobacteria; order Enterobacterales; family Pectobacteriaceae; genus Pectobacterium; species Pectobacterium sp. HCp5_1. Next base: position 19,984 of record NZ_JAUMIO010000005.1, on the reverse strand, counting down.
TGGTTTACCACAACTACTTCGATGTCAGCATCGCGGTGTCTACCCCGCGTGGTCTGGTTACGCCAGTCCTGCGTGATGTGGATGCGCTGGGCATGGCCGACATCGAGAAGCGCATCAAAGAGCTGGCCGTGAAAGGCCGTGACGGCAAACTGACGGTTGAAGAACTGCTGGGTGGTAATTTCACCATTACCAACGGCGGCGTCTTTGGCTCTCTGATGTCTACCCCAATCATCAACCCACCGCAGAGTGCGATTCTGGGTATGCACGCCATTAAAGATCGTCCGATGGCGGTTGATGGTCAGGTCGTTATTCTGCCGATGATGTATCTGGCGCTGTCTTACGATCACCGTTTGGTTGACGGCCGTGAATCCGTTGGCTTCCTGGTGACAGTGAAAGAGATGCTGGAAGATCCAGCGCGTCTGCTGTTAGACGTTTAGTCCGACAGATAGGCTCTCGGGCGGATAACCCTGACGGTTTCCGCCCGAAACGATATACCAGATTATGTGCTATGCAGGCCGTTTCTTTTCAACGGCGTTATCCAAATATATCAGAGAGTTAATGGCGATTTTCTCTACCGAAAGATTCGGTGATGACAAACCGTCTGCCGACTTATCTCCAAACCTAAATGGATAGAACATCATGAATTTACACGAGTATCAGGCAAAACAACTCTTTGCTCGATATGGTTTACCGGCACCGACCGGCTATGCCTGTACCACTCCGCGTGAAGCGGAAGAAGCCGCGTCTAAAATTGGTGCGGGTCCGTGGGTCGTAAAATGTCAGGTTCACGCAGGCGGTCGCGGTAAAGCGGGCGGCGTTAAAGTCGTCAGCAATAAAGAAGATATCCGCGCCTTTGCTGAAAACTGGCTGGGTAAAAAACTCGTTACTTATCAAACTGACGCACAGGGTCAGCCGGTTCATCAGATCCTGGTTGAAGCTGCAACGGATATCGACAAAGAGCTTTATCTGGGCGCAGTTGTTGACCGTGGCACGCGTCGCGTGGTGTTCATGGCGTCCACCGAAGGTGGCGTAGAAATTGAAAAAGTGGCAGAAGAAACGCCTGAGCTGATTCATAAAGCGGCGATCGATCCACTGGTAGGCCCACAGCCTTATCAAGGCCGTGAGTTGGCTTTCAAACTGGGCTTAAGCGGTAAGCAAGTTGCTCAGTTCACCAAAATCTTCATGGGTCTGGCTACGCTGTTCCTGGAGCGCGATCTGGCGCTGGTAGAAATCAACCCGCTGGTTATCACCAAGCAGGGCGACCTGATCTGTCTGGATGGCAAATTGGGCGCGGACGGCAATGCCCTGTTCCGTCAGCCTGAACTGCGTGAAATGCGCGACCCAAGTCAGGAAGATTCCCGTGAAGCGCATGCGGCACAGTGGGAACTGAACTATGTTGCGCTGGATGGCAACATTGGCTGTATGGTCAACGGTGCCGGTCTGGCGATGGGCACGATGGACATCGTGAAGCTGCACGGTGGTGCTCCTGCGAACTTCCTCGATGTTGGCGGCGGCGCGACGAAAGAACGTGTTACTGAAGCGTTCAAAATTATCCTGTCTGACGACAAGGTAAAAGCTGTCTTTGTTAACATCTTTGGTGGCATCGTACGTTGCGATTTGATCGCTGACGGCATCATCGGCGCCGTAGCCGAAGTGGGTGTTAACGTACCGGTTGTGGTACGTCTTGAAGGAAACAATGCGGAGCTGGGTGCCAAGAAACTGGCGGATAGCGGCCTGAATATTATTGCCGCGACCAGCCTGACGGGTGCTGCTCAGCAGGTTGTTGCAGCTGTGGAGGGTAAATAATGTCCATTCTGATTAATAAAAATACCAAAGTTATCTGTCAGGGTTTTACCGGTAGTCAGGGGACATTCCACTCTGAGCAAGCACTTGCTTACGGTACGCAAATGGTTGGCGGTGTGACGCCGGGTAAAGGCGGCACGGAACATCTGGGTCTGCCCGTATTTAATACGGTACGTGAAGCGGTAGAAGCGACGGGCGCAACGGCATCCGTTATCTACGTTCCCGCTCCGTTCTGTAAAGACTCCATTCTGGAAGCGATTGACGCAGGTATTGAGCTGATAATCTGTATCACCGAAGGTATCCCGACGCTGGATATGCTGACGGTGAAAGTGAAACTTGATCAGAGCGGTGTGCGGATGATCGGTCCGAACTGCCCAGGTGTGATCACGCCGGGAGAATGTAAGATCGGTATCATGCCGGGCCATATTCACCTGCCGGGTAAAGTGGGTATCGTTTCTCGTTCCGGTACGCTGACGTATGAAGCGGTGAAGCAAACGACCGATGCGGGTCTGGGTCAGTCAAGCTGTGTGGGTATCGGCGGCGATCCGATCCCAGGTTCTAACTTCATCGATATTCTGAAGCTGTTTGAGCAGGATCCGCAGACGGAAGCCATCGTGATGATCGGTGAAATCGGCGGTACGGCGGAAGAAGAAGCTGCTGCCTACATTAAAGAGCACGTGACGAAGCCGGTTGTCGGCTACATCGCGGGTGTGACGGCACCGAAAGGTAAGCGTATGGGCCACGCTGGCGCCATCATCGCCGGTGGTAAAGGCACCGCTGACGATAAATTCGCGGCGTTAGAAGCGGCGGGTGTTAAAACCGTTCGCAGCCTGGCAGATATCGGCGATGCTGTAAAAGCGATATTAGCGCGTTAATCGATTATTCGATTAAATATACCAGCCACCTTCGGGTGGCTTTTTTTTATTCAAATTTAATCCTCGACGTTAATAGGTGCAATTGAATTGCGCATGACTTTTTCGGGGGTTTATTGGATAATTCGCGCGCTTGAAAAGCGATGAATGATAAACAGAAATGATGATTATCTCATTGGGTTTGTGTAAGCAGGGAATGATTAATTAATTTGCCTTAGGGGATGTTGTGTGAAAGGAAATATAAAAGCGCTGATTTTGGCATTATCTGCATTTACCTGCGCGGCCAACGCGCAGTCTATTAATATTGAAGTGCTAAGTGCGACGATTAAAGATAAAAAGATTGATGATGCCACTGTGATTCTACAGAAGAACGGAGCACAGTCAGTAACTGCTCGCTCTGATGCCACAGGCCGCGTGGGGCTTAACGCGCCGTTCGAGGTGGATCAAGACAGTCTGCTGATCATTAAAAAAGAAGGTTATTCCGATCTGGTGGTAAAATGCCCGTGCGATGGAATGACCTATGCTATTAGTCCAGTAATGAAAAATCTGGATGGCATGCGAATTGTATTAACCTGGGGTGAACAACCTTTTGATTTAGATTCCCACCTTATTTATCCGGGTAATCATGTTTATTTCCAACATAAGAAAGGACGCGATGCCAATCTTGATGTTGATGATACCGATAGTTTCGGCCCGGAAACGATCACCATTGATAAAAAGCGTTTAGGCGAAAGTTATATTTATGCTGTTCATGATTATTCAAATGGTGATAAGGCTAATTCATCAGCGCTTTCCGCAAGTAGTGCAAAAGTATTTGTCTATGTTGGAAGTTCACAGGTACGGGCATATTCAGTCCCACTGAACAAGGTAGGAAATGTTTGGACGGTTTTCCGTCTTAACCCTAACGGTGACTTTGAAGACATCAATGCCGTTGGCGAGGCCGATTTCTCAAAAGCGAAGGATGGTAATGCGCTGCCAATGGTGCTCAACCCGACGCAGACCGCCACTTCAGTTACCGGGAATACCGCGCTGGCAAAAAGCCTCAATCGCGACGGTGAAGCCGCTTATGGGCGCGGTGAGCTAGAGCAGGCCACAACGCTGTTTCTGGCCGCGATCGATCAGGACAGTGCGTTTGGTCAGGCATATAGCAATCTGGGTCTGACCTATCAAAAGCGCGGCAATATTGCCGAAGCCATTTGGGCCAACCGTAAAGCGATTGCGCTGGCTAATGGTAGCAATGCGGCAACCACGCGTGCCAGCTCGTACTACAATATTGCAAAAATTTACGAGAATGCGGGTCAGTTCAGCGATGCACTTCAGCATTATGAGCTTGCAAGAAGCCAGAAAAGTAACACGGTTTACGATAAAGCCATTGAGCGGATGAAAGCGAAGAAGTAAATCGCAGCATCTTGCTACGTGTGTAACCACAGCGGAGGCCTTTTGGTCTCCGCTTTGTCATGGATCGTCACAAGCAGGCGGCACAGGGGGAAGGGCAGGGGAGTTCACGGCGAAAATACAGCGTCGTTGTCAGCAAGAAAAAATAGAAATTTGACATAAAATAGAAGATAAAAAAATGCATGTGAATAATCGATAACGGAAAGTAAAAATTATATTGCCGAATTAATTTTAATTAAACCTAAAAGTCACATTGCATTAACAATGAGTGTAATAAGGAAATTAATGCAACGCGGTAATCACGAGAAAAGCGTTAAATTGTTTTAGATCAAAAAACGCCTCTAGATATAATTTCTGAAATAGGCTTAAATTGCGCGAGGTCAATTATCGTCTTTCGCGTTGTTTAGTGGAAAAGTTGATTTGAAGCCAAAAACCTAGTCTGGGTCACGTAAAAACCTATTTATTGTAGGGGATTACAGGCGTAATATACGACTACCTCCCTATGGGGTACGCGATTTGTAATACTTGTGATTTATCTTGAGCTTGCTGTCGGGGTATCGCGATGCGACTGCCCTGGTGAACGGTATTTCTAGCGTTCATTACAGCCTGTGTTAAAGCAATTCTTGTTGTGTTCTTTTTGGGTGTAATGGCCGGATGTTTGGCAGCTTGTCAGCGTTTGCAAGCTAATCCCTTCCTGCGAGGAGCAAGGAGTCAAAATGTTTGATGTAGTCGAACTGTCACGTTTACAGTTTGCCTTAACTGCAATGTACCATTTTCTATTCGTACCATTAACGCTGGGGATGGCGTTTTTGTTGGCGATTATGGAAACGGTATATGTGCTGTCCGGCAAACAAATCTATAAAGATATGACCAAGTTCTGGGGCAAGTTATTCGCAATTAACTTTGCTCTGGGTGTCGCTACCGGATTGACCATGGAGTTTCAATTCGGGACCAACTGGTCATATTTCTCTCACTACGTCGGGGATATTTTCGGCGCGCCGCTAGCGATTGAAGGCCTGATGGCATTCTTCCTGGAATCGACCTTTGTTGGCTTGTTCTTCTTCGGCTGGGACCGTTTAGGAAAAGTGCAGCATATGGCCGTGACTTGGCTGGTCGCGTTAGGCTCTAACTTCTCCGCGCTGTGGATTCTGGTTGCCAATGGCTGGATGCAGAACCCCATCGCATCGGATTTCAATTTCGAAACCATGCGTATGGAAATGGTGAGCTTCGCCGATCTGGTACTGAACCCGGTTGCTCAGGTGAAATTCGTTCACACGGTAGCGGCAGGTTACTGTACGGGCGCGATGTTCATTCTGGGTGTCAGTTCTTACTATCTGCTGAAAGGCCGTGACATGGCGTTTGCCAAGCGTTCATTCGCTATCGCAGCAAGCTTCGGTATGGCTTCTGTTCTGTCCGTTATTGTACTGGGTGATGAATCCGGTTATGAAATGGGTGACGTACAGAAAACCAAACTGGCGGCAATTGAAGCAGAATGGGAAACGCAACCTGCACCGGCATCCTTTACGCTGATCGGCATCCCCAATCAGGATACGATGGAAAATAACTATGCCATCAAGATCCCTTATGCTCTGGGGCTCATTGCCACGCGTTCTACTGACAAAGAAGTGACGGGTCTGAAAGAACTGCTGGTGATGCATGAAGTGCGTATTCGCAATGGTATGAAGGCTTACCAGTTGCTGGAAGAATTACGCGCGGGCAACACCGACCCGGCAGTAAAAGCAGCGTTCGATCAAGCTAAGCAGGATCTGGGCTATGGCTTACTGCTGAAACGCTATACGCCGAAAGTCTCTGATGCGACAGAAACGCAGATTCAACAGGCTGTTAAAGATTCTATCCCGCGCGTTGCACCGCTGTATTTCTCTTTCCGTATCATGGTGGGCTGTGGCGTTCTGATGCTGTTAATCATCGGCCTGTCCTTCTGGAGTGTTCTGCGCAACAAAATTGGTCAGAAACGTTGGCTGCTCCGTACGGCGTTGTACGGTATTCCGCTACCGTGGATTGCTATCGAAGCCGGCTGGTTTGTGGCTGAATACGGCCGTCAGCCTTGGGCTATCGGTGAGATTCTACCGACAGCCGTTGCGACGTCATCACTGACCGCAGGGGATATTCTGTTCTCCATGGGGCTGATCTGTGGTCTGTATACGCTCTTCCTGATTGCAGAAATGTATCTGATGTTCAAATTCGCACGTCTGGGGCCAAGCAGCCTGAAAACAGGGCGCTACCATTTTGAACAACCTATAGCGGCTGCGCAGGAAGCACGGTAAACAGGAGTCCACTATGTTTGAATATGAAGTCTTACGTTTTATCTGGTGGCTGTTGATCGGTATTTTGCTGATTGGCTTCGCTATCACTGATGGTTTTGACATGGGCGTGGGCATTCTGGTGCGTCTGATGGGACGTGGTGATACCGAGCGTCGTGTCATGATTAACAGCATTGCGCCGCACTGGGACGGTAACCAGGTTTGGCTGATTACCGCTGGTGGTGCGTTGTTTGCTGCCTGGCCGATGGTTTACGCTGCTGCGTTCTCCGGTTTCTACATTGCCATGATTCTGGTGCTGGCCTCGTTGTTCTTCCGTCCTGTTGGCTTCGATTACCGTTCAAAAATCGAAGATCCGCGCTGGCGTGGTATGTGGGACTGGGGCATCTTCATCGGTAGCTTTGTCCCACCGGTAGTGATTGGTGTGGCATTTGGTAACCTGTTGCAGGGCGTGCCGTTCCACGTTGATGAATATCTGCGTCTGTACTACACCGGAAACTTCTTCCAATTGCTGAACCCGTTTGGCCTGTTGGCTGGTGTGGTTAGCCTGACGATGATCCTGACTCAGGGTGCAACCTACCTGATGATGCGGACCACGGGTGACCTGCACGTGCGTTCCAAATCCGCTGCGCAGATTTCCGCGCTGGTGATGATGGTGACGTTTGCTCTGGCTGGCGTATGGGTTGTTTACGGTATTGATGGTTATGTGGTGACGTCTGCGATTAACACCGCGGCTGAATCTAACCCGCTGCGTAAAGAAGTCGTTCAGCAAGCAGGTGCCTGGCTGAGCAACTTCAATAACCATCCGGTATTGTGGGCTATCCCTGTTCTGGGCGTAGTGCTGCCAGTGCTGACTACCCTTATGGCACGTGCAGAGAAAGGGGCTTGGGCATTCCTGTTCTCCTCTCTGACTATCGCTTGTGTGATTCTGACTGCAGGGATTGCTATGTTCCCGTTCATCATGCCGTCAGTGACTGTGCCTAACGTCAGCTTGACGGTATGGGATGCAACATCAAGCCTGCTGACGCTGAAAGTCATGACTGTGGTTGCGATAATTTTCGTTCCTATCGTGCTGTCTTATACCGCATGGTGTTACTACAAGATGTTCGGTCGCATTACCAAAGAGCAGATTGAGCAAAACACTCACTCTATGTACTAAGTAAGGAGCTTAATTTATGTGGTATTTTGCCTGGATACTCGGAACGCTTCTTGCTTGCTCACTGGGGATCATCACGGCCCTGGCTATTGAGCAGAGTGAGGCAAGCAAAGCGGCTGAAGAAGATAAGCAATGAGTGATCTGGTCGATAAACTCTATCGCCTGATGGATAAGAGCCCGTTAAGGGCTCTTTCCCTTATCATGGCGTTGCTGCTGGCCGGCTGTGTATTCTGGGATCCGACGCGCTTTGCGGCGCGGACCAGTGAACTCGCGGTTTGGCAGGGGCTGCTGTTGATTTGGGCCGTTTGCGCTGGCGTTGTTCATGGTGTTGGTTTTCGTCCACATCGCCTGCTCTGGCGCGCGTTTTTCGCACCACTTCCCGCCTTTGTGATCCTGTGCGCAGGATTGTACTATTTCTTCGGCTAAAATAGCCTCCTATTCCATTTAGTTATGGGTTGCTTGCAGCCCATAATTATTTTCTTTCCGCTGTCACAATCCATTCCAAACCTCATTTCTCTTGCGTATAGTAGCGAGGTTTAATGCATTACTGGGATGTAGAGTGAGTAATTCGTTGTTTCGCTGGCCAGTTCGAGTCTACTTTGAAGACACTGATGCAGGTGGCGTTGTCTACCATGCGCGCTATGTTGCCTTTTATGAAAGGGCAAGAACCGAGGCGTTGCGTGAACGCAACTTTCACCAGCAAGCCTTGCTCAGTGAGCATGTCGCGTTTGCTGTTCGTCGGATGACGGTGGAGTATCTTGCTCCTGCGCGCCTTGATGACATGCTGGAAGTGCAAAGTGAGGTTATCTCGCTGCGTGGCGCTTCTATGACTTTCGCACAGCGTATTCTCAATGCTCACGGCACCCTGCTAAGCCATGCTGAAGTATTGATCGCATGCATCGATCCACATCAAATGAAGCCAATTGCGCTTCCTAAGTCTATTGTCGCGGAGTTCAAGCAGTGACTGACATGAACGTTTTTGATTTGTTCCTGAAGGCAAGCCTTCTGGTCAAACTAATCATGCTGATTTTAATCTGTTTTTCTATCGCTTCCTGGGCGATCATTATTCAACGTACCCGAATTCTGAACTCGGCGACGCGTGAGGCTGAGGCGTTCGAGGACAAATTTTGGTCTGGCATCGAACTGTCGCGCCTCTATCAGGAAAGTCAAACTCGTCGCGATAGCCTGACGGGCACTGAACAAATCTTCCATTCAGGTTTCAAAGAATTTGCGCGGTTGCATCGTGCCAACAGTCATGCGCCGGAAGCCGTAGTGGAAGGGGCGTCCCGTGCAATGCGTATTTCAATGAATCGTGAGTTGGAAACGCTGGAAACGCACATTCCCTTTTTGGGAACCGTGGGTTCTATCAGCCCGTATATCGGCCTGTTCGGTACCGTTTGGGGAATTATGCATGCCTTCATCGCGCTGGGCGCCGTGAAGCAGGCAACCTTGCAAATGGTTGCCCCTGGTATTGCCGAAGCTTTGATTGCAACGGCAATTGGCTTGTTTGCGGCGATTCCTGCGGTCATGGCGTACAACCGCCTGAGCCAACGGGTAGGCAAACTGGAGCAGAACTACGACAACTTTACCGAAGAGTTCATCGCGATCCTGCACCGTCAGGCGTTCTCCAGCGACAACAGCAAGTAATCAGGGGGGATCATGGCACGAGTACGCAGAGGCCGTCGCGAGCTGAAATCCGAGATCAACATTGTCCCGTTACTGGACGTGTTGTTGGTGCTGTTGCTGATTTTTATGGCGACAGCCCCGATTATTACGCAGAGCGTTGAGGTGGATCTGCCGGATGCGACCGACTCAAAAACGGTCTCCAGCAATGACAATCCGCCCGTGATCGTAGAGGTTTCAGGCATAGGGCAATATAGCCTGGTTGTTGAACAAAACCGTATGGAACAACTTCCGGCAGAGCAGGTGGTTGCTGAAGCGCAATCACGGCTGGCAACCAACCCTAAGACGGTCTTTTTGATTGGTGGCGCGAAGGATGTTCCTTATGATGAGATCATTAAAGCGTTGAATTTGTTGCATCAGGCTGGCGTAAAATCCGTTGGTTTGATGACACAACCGATTTAAATGAGCGCATCACGGTAATGATCGTTAAGCCTATTTCTGGCAACACTGTTTTTGGGAATCGCTTGTGCTAAAGGCAAACGAACAAAACGATAAGCTGAAACGCGCCGTTATTATCTCGGCTGTTTTGCACATCATACTGATTGCTTTGCTGCTTTGGAGTTCGTCGACGCAAACGATGGATGCCAGCGGAGGCGGCGGAGGCTCGTCAATTGATGCCGTCATGGTCGATCCGAGCGCAGTGGTGGAGCAGTATAACCGGCAGCAGCAGCAGCAGACGGATGCAAAACGTTCTGAACAGCAGCGTCAAAAGCAAGCTGAACGGCAGGCCGAAGAGCTTCAACAGAAGCAAGCGGCTGAACAGCAGCGGCTGAAAGAACTGGAAAAAGAGCGTCTGCAAGCGCAGGAAGAGGCGAAAAAGCAGGCTCAGGAGCAGGCTGAACAGCGTAAGCAGTCTGAAGCGGCCGCTCAGCAGGCAAAAGAACAGCAGAAGCAAGCCGAAGCTGCAGCGGCAAAAGCGAAGGCTGAAGCTGAACAACAGGCGAAAGCGGCGGCAGACGCTAAGAAGAAAGCGGAAGACGAAGCGAAGAAACAAGCTGCTGCGGCCGCTGCTGCCAAAAAGCAGGCGGAAGAAGAGGCTAAAGAAAAAGCGGCTGAAGCCGCCAAGCAGAAGGCTGCAGAGACCGCTAAAGCAGAAGCAGCAAAAGCAGCCGCAGAGGCTGAACAAGCTAAACAAAAAGCAGCAGCCGATGCCGCTAAGCAAAAAGCCGATGCTGAAGCAGCGAAGAAAGCAGAAGCTGCAACTGCGGCTAAGAAAGCTGCTGATGAGAAAAAGAAAGCGGCAGCAGAGGCCGCTAAGCAGGAAAGCGCCGTTGATGATTTGCTGGGCGGACTGGCTTCATCGAAAAATGCGCCGAAGTCTGGCGGCGGTGCACCTGCGGGCACAGGTAATAATAAGAAGAGCGGTGCATCAGGTGCAGCGCTTGATAGCTATGGTAGTCAGGTGCGTTCAGCCATTCAGAGCAAGTTTTATGACTGGCAGCTCTACAAAGGTCGCACCTGTACCTTACGGATTAAGCTGGCGCCAGATGGTCTGCTGATTGACGTCACTGCTGAAGGCGGCGATCCGGCGTTATGTCAGGCGGCTATTGCGGCTGCCAAACAGGCCAGAATACCGAAGCCACCAAGTCCAGAGGTTTATGAGGCTTTCAAAAATGCGCCGATAGACTTTAAACCGCAGTAACCGGGCTGTTTACCCAATAGATTTAAGATTATTACGATGGTAAATAAACCAGGTTATGTTGTTTTGTTGACATTGGTTTGTTTTTGTTAAAATTCTGCTAATTTATCGTAGACTTCGCGTCTGGATAAGGGAGATGAGATGAAGCAAGTACTGAAAGTTGCATTAAGCTTTTTAATGCTGTGGACTGCGGTTGTTCACGCGGAAGTACGTATAGAGATTACCCAAGGGGTAGACTCTGCACGTCCTATCGGTGTGGTTCCGTTCAAATGGGCGGGCCCGGGCGCTGCGCCTGAAGACGTCGGCGGCATCGTCGGTGCTGACTTACGTAACAGCGGCAAATTCAACCCGATCGACGCAAACCGTATGCCTCAGCAACCTGCAACAGCATCCGAAGTGACGCCTGCTGCATGGACGGCGTTGGGCATCGATGCGGTTGTTGTTGGTCAGGTGCAACCGAGCGCTGATGGCAGCTATCTGGTTTCTTACCAGCTCGTTGATACCTCCGGTAACCCAGGTAATGTATTGGCGCAGAACCAGTTCAAAGTGACCAAGCAATGGTTGCGTTATGCTGCGCACACGGCCAGTGATGAAGTGTTTGAAAAACTGAGTGGTATCAAAGGTGCGTTCCGTACCCGTATCGCTTACGTTGTTCAGACCAACGGTGGTCAGTTCCCTTATGAACTGCGCGTTGCAGACTACGATGGCTACAACCAGTTTGTGGTTCACCGTTCACCGCAGCCGCTGATGTCCCCGGCTTGGTCCGCAGACGGCAGCAAACTCGCCTATGTAACATTTGAAAGTGGTCGTTCTGCGTTGGTTATTCAGACGCTGGCAAATGGTGCAATCCGTCAGGTTGCTTCCTTCCCGCGTCACAACGGTGCGCCTTCTTTCTCTCCTGATGGCAGCAAGTTGGCCTTCGCACTGTCTAAGAGCGGTAGCCTGAATCTGTATGTGATGAATCTGGGATCGGGGCAAATCAGCCAGGTGACCGATGGTCGCAGCAATAACACGGAACCAACCTGGTTCCCAGACAGTCAGACCTTGGCCTATACTTCAGACCAGGCTGGTCGTCCGCAGGTTTATAAAGTGAATGCTAACGGCGGCGCGCCACAGCGTCTGACCTGGGAAGGTTCTCAGAATCAGGACGCCGATGTGAGCGCCGACGGGAAATTTTTGGTAACGGTGAGCTCGAATGGTGGGGCTCAGCATATTTCCAAACTGGATCTGGTAACGGGTGCCGTACAAGTATTGACGGACACGTTCCTGGACGAAACGCCAAGTATCGCACCGAATGGCACGATGGTGATCTACAGTTCCAAACAAGGGCTGGGTTCAGTGCTACAGCTGGTTTCGACAGATGGGCGTTTCAAAGCGCGTCTTCCGGCTACTGATGGACAGGTTAAATTCCCTGCCTGGTCGCCGTATCTATAAGTACAGATATGTACAATAAACTCGTCAAAGGACATAAGAAATGCAATTCAATAAAGTGCTGAAAGGCCTGATGTTGGCTCTGCCGGTACTGGCAGTGGCCGCTTGTAGCTCCAACAAGAACGCGGACAATGACCAATCTTCCATGGGTGCTGGCAACAACGGCATGATGGACGGCGGTAACATGTCTTCTTCTGAACAAGCTCGTTTGCAGATGCAAGAATTACAGCGCAACAACATCGTTTACTTCGGTCTGGACAAGTACGATGTGAGCTCTGAATTCGCTCAGATGCTGGACGCACACGCTGCATTCCTGCGTAGCAACCCGTCTTACAAAGTGACTATCGAAGGTCACGCGGACGAACGTGGTACGCCAGAATACAACATCGCTCTGGGTGAGCGTCGTGCCAATGCGGTACAAATGTACCTGCAAGGTAAAGGCGTTTCTTCCGATCAGATCTCTATCGTTTCTTACGGTAAAGAGAAACCAGCTGTTCTCGGCCATGACGAAGCGGCGTATGCCAAAAACCGTCGTGCCGTTCTGGTATATTAAGAGAATCGCATGAGCAGTAACTTCAGACGTCACCTGTTGGGTCTGTCGTTACTGGTTGGCGTAGCGGTCCCTTGGGCCGCTACTGCCCAAGCGCCAATCAGTAATGTCGGCTCAGGCTCGGTCGAAGACCGCGTCACTCAATTGGAGCGTATTTCTAACGCTCACAGTCAGCTTTTAACCCAACTTCAACAGCAGCTCTCTGATAATCAGCGTGATATTGACAGCCTCCGTGGGCAGATTCAGGAAAGTCAGTATCAGTTGAATCAGGTTGTTGAACGGCAGAAACAGATCTATCAGCAGATTGATGGATTAAGTTCGCAATCATCTTCTACACCGACGACAGATGGCACGCCTGCCGCTGCGGCGGGGACTGATACCGGTGCTGCCAATACGGCGGCACCGGCCAGTACGGGTGATGCTAATACTGATTACAATGCCGCAGTCGCGCTCGTACTGGAGAAAAAACAGTACGATCAGGCTATCAGCGCATTTCAGGCATTCGTCAAGAAGTACCCCGATTCAACGTATCAACCTAATGCTAACTATTGGCTTGGTCAGTTGAATTACAACAAGGGGAAAAAGGACGATGCGGCGTACTATTTCGCCAACGTTGTTAAAAATTATCCTAAGTCACCAAAAAGTTCTGAAGCCTTGCTGAAGGTTGGGGTGATCATGCAGGAAAAAGGTCAGGCAGATAAAGCCAAGGCCGTTTACCAGCAGGTTGTAAAAATGTACCCCAATACGGAAAGTGCAAAGCAGGCGCAAAAGCGTTTAGCCGGATCGTAATACCGTATTAATTGGCACAAAAATTGCGCATCATGAGCGGTTTTTGTGCCTAAACGTCTTAAGAGTAGGCAATCAAACAGTTTTTTAAGAAAATAGGTTGCGCTGAAAATTTAAATCAGTAATATGTGCCGCCGTTGCCAAGGCAAATAGCAAAACGCTAAAGCAGCATGAAATTGGGTCGTTAGCTCAGTCGGTAGAGCAGTTGACTTTTAATCAATTGGTCGCAGGTTCGAATCCTGCACGACCCACCAATTTCAAAAGTATTATCAGTAAGCATAGCGCCAGTAAGTATCAAGTAGTTCCGCATTGCGGGTCGTTAGCTCAGTCGGTAGAGCAGTTGACTTTTAATCAATTGGTCGCAGGTTCGAATCCTGCACGACCCACCATTTCAGCAGTAGCATTCCTTTCTCGAATAAATTCATTTTAAGTCATCCTGCACGACCCACCATCTTCTAGCAATACAATTCCAAACTAAACAACCTTCGCTTTTCTAATTACCTGCATAATAAACACAGTGGCTTTCAACTAATTGGTCGCACGTTCTAGCTGATCGAAGCGAGACAGCACGCGTTAACGTTGACCACGAAGGCCGAGTGTATCCTGCACAGCTCGCCATTTCAGCAGTAGTATTCCTTCCTCGCATTAATCCACGTTGAGACAACAACGCTCGTGTACACTGTATCGATGAGATAAAACCCATCATCATTCCCTACTCGGTAAGGCTTTGCGGTATATTAGATTTTTACCCCTCTCTATGGACTATATAACCCGTCAGGAACTGTTTTTTAATCCTATCGAGCAGGGATGGAGTCATTGCCACAGGGAAGCGCGTGTAGCCCTGTTTAGGAAGATATATGATTGGTCCGTTGATTAATGGTGCCGCTATCTTGATTGGTAGCGGGCTGGGTATTGCTTTACGTCGTTTTATCCCTCAGCGTTTGCAAGATGGCCTGCCGCCAGCGTTTGCGATGGTGTCGATTGCAATGGGGATCACGCTGGTTGTTAAAGTCCAGCAGTTGCCTGCGGTAGCGCTGGCTATCGTGATTGGCGTGGCGTTAGGCGAGCTGCTCCGCATGGAGTCTGGTGTGCAGTGGGCTGGCACGATGATTCAGAAGGGATTAAACCGCGTGCTGCCTGCACAGGAGCACCGCTTGCCGCAGGATGTCTACACTCAGAACTTTACCGCGTTGATCGTCCTGTTTTGTGCCAGTGGGACCGGTGTGGTGGGGGCGTTGACCGAAGGGCTAACCGGCGATTATCAACTGCTGATTATCAAATCTGCTTTGGATATTTTCACCGCGCTGATTTTCTCCATTACGCTTGGCCTTGCCGTGATGTCGATTGCGATACCACAGATTATTGTCCAGACGCTGCTGTTCTTCTCCGCCAAATTGATTATGCCCTTTATGACAGACATCACGATGGGTGATTTTTCTGCCTGTGGCGGGATTATCATGATTGCCGTAGGGCTGAGGATCGCGCAGATCAAATCATTTGCGGTGGTTAACTTCCTGCCTGCTTTGGTACTGGTTATTCCTATCTCTCTATACTGGCATCGCTTCTTCGCCTAAAGCGCAGCATCTGATTAGCGGCTGACGATCGAAGGCATGTCGCCGCTAAAGATTTGTGTTACTTCCTGATCGGTAAGCGGCACGCTTTTGCTACAGACATAAATATGCTTTCCTTGCGGGCTGATGCTCTTGGCTAGCTCGATGTAGCTGGCAAACTCGACCTGGCTGTGCCCGCCTTCATTCATCTCCATGGCATGGATGATGACCTTGTGCGGGGCGAACAGATCGAGTAATTGGTTGGATGCCACTTACGCATTTCATCTCACGATTTTAAGCATAATAAACAAAATTGCGGGTTTTATGGAAAAAACACCGCGACTTTAGGGCAGGTTTTCGGTATTTTGTTTAGGATAAAAAACGTCAGTGCTGATGATTAATGAGTATCTGGTGTTACAACCCGAGTTGTCATCGTGGAAATTTATAATGAGTATCCTTTTTGATAGCAATGAGACCATTTATCCCTTTCCGCCGAAGCCTAGGCCTTTATCGGCTGATGCAAAACAGCACTATCGGAGCAGGATAAAAACGCTGCTGCGGGAAAGAAATGCTGTCATGGTCGCGCACTATTATACCGATCCTGAAATTCAGGCGCTGGCGGAAGAAACGGGCGGCTGTGTAGCGGACTCGCTGGAAATGGCGCGCTTCGGCAGCACCCATTCGGCATCAACGCTGCTGGTGGCGGGTGTCCGCTTTATGGGAGAGACCGCCAAGATACTCAACCCGGAAAAGACGATTCTGATGCCCACGCTGGAAGCAGAATGCTCGCTCGATCTTGGTTGTCCCGTCGATGAGTTCAGCCGTTTTTGCGATGCGCACCCGGACAGAACGGTGGTGGTGTATGCCAATACCTCCGCGGCAGTGAAAGCACGTGCTGATTGGGTGGTAACATCCAGCATCGCGGTGGAACTGATCGAGCATCTGGATAGCCTGGGGGAAAAGATTATCTGGGCACCGGACCGTCATCTGGGAAGCTATGTACAAAAGCAGACAGGGGCGGATGTGCTGTGCTGGCAGGGCGCGTGCATTGTGCACGATGAATTTAAAACGCAGGCGCTGCAGCGCATGAAGATTCTGTACCCCGACGCGGCAATTTTGGTCCATCCGGAATCGCCACAGAGCGTGGTAGAGATGGCTGACGCCGTTGGGTCAACCAGCCAGCTCATTCAGGCGGCGAAAACGCTGCCGCAGCGCGAACTGATTGTGGCGACCGATCGCGGCATTTTCTACAAGATGCAGCAGGCCTGTCCGGAGAAAACGTTGTTGGAAGCGCCGACAGCGGGAGAAGGGGCCACCTGCCGCAGCTGCGCCCACTGTCCGTGGATGGCGATGAATGGGCTGGAGGCGATTGCTAACGGTCTGGAGCAAGGCGGTGACGCTCATGAGATTCATGTTGATGCAGCCCTGCGAGAAGGCGCGTTAATCCCGCTGAATCGCATGCTGGATTTTGCGGCTTCGCTAAAATTGCGTGTTAAAGGGAATGCCTGACGGAGATCTTGGGCATCTTGATAGAGATTTTTTTACAATAATTGAGACAGGGTGATGAGATGGATTTTTTTAGTACCAGCAATATTTTAATTCATATCCCTTTGGGGGAAGGGGGATACGATCTTTCCTGGATTGAGGCGATTGGCACGCTGTTTGGCCTGCTGTGTATCTGGTTCGCGAGTCAGGAAAAAACCATCAACTATCTGTTTGGGTTGATTAACGTCACGTTGTTTGCCGTGATCTTTTTCCAGATTCAGCTTTACGCTAGCCTGTTGCTGCAAATCTTCTTCTTTGTCGCCAATATCTATGGCTGGTATGCCTGGACGCGTAAGACGGATTCGCAGGAAGTGGAGTTACGTATCCGCTGGCTGCCAGTGCAGAAACTGATTGGCTGGTCGGTGGCGTGTATTGTCGCGATTGGTTTGATGACGTTCTACATTGACGCAGTGTTTGCTGTGCTGACGCGTATTGCTGTTTCCGGCATGCAGGGGCTGGGGCTGTCTGTGCAGATGCCGACTCTCCAGCCAGATGCGTTCCCATTCTGGGATTCCACCATGATGGTGCTGTCGATTGTGGCGATGATTCTGATGACGCGTAAATACGTCGAAAACTGGCTGCTGTGGGTGGTGATTGATGTGATAAGCGTGGTGATTTTTGCTTATCAGGGCGTCTACGCGATGGCGGTAGAGTACGCGATTCTGACGCTGATTGCCCTGAACGGCTCTTGGCTGTGGATTAAGAGCGCGCAGGAGAACCGCGTCAGCGCGGTTTCACACGGCGTGTAGTCCAAACTTAATGCTTGTGGTGGTGATTTTCTGCATCATGGCTTTCATGATAATGACTTTCCTGATAGTGGAAAGCGCAGTGGTCATCATCACAGCGTTGATATTCCATCTGAACCGTCGCGTGTTCAATCTGGTAATGCTTCAGTAAATATTCCTGAATCCGCCTTAACAACGCATCGTGATCGTGAGGGGGAACCACCTGTGCATGCAGCGTCATCATCGGTTTTTCGCCAACCTGCCATAAGTGAACATGGTGGATGTTTCTGACTTCGGGAATATTCAGCGTCAGATCTTTCTGTAGAACCTCAACGCTAAGTTGTCCGGGCGTACCTTCCAGCAACTCATGAATACTCTCTTTCAATAACGCCCACGCACTACGCAGCACCAGACACGACACCAAAATAGAGAGAATCGGGTCGATAGGTGTCCAGTTGGTATAAAGAATGATAATGGCTGCGGCAATCGCACCAACGGATCCGAGCAGGTCGCCCAGCACATGCAGGGCCGCCGCGCGGACGTTAATATTTTTCTCTTCACTGCCATGGTGTAACAGCCAAAATGCCATGATATTTGCCACCAAACCGGCAACGGCGACAAGCAGCATAGGCACGCCCGCAACGGGCTGGGGATCATAGAAGCGCTGAATGGCTTCCCAGAAGATGAAGGCGGTAATCAGTATCAGCGTCAGCGCGTTCACAAAGGCGGCGAGGGTCGTGAGTCGCAAATAGCCAAAGGTATGGCGTGCATTGGGCTTACGCTGTGCGAAACGCACGGCGACAAGCGCAACGAACAGCGCGGCGGCGTCCGTTAACATATGGCCTGCATCTGCCAATAAGGCGAGGGAGCCGGACAGCAGACCCCCAATGACTTCTCCCACCATAAACGTGGCGGTAATGATAAACGCGGCCAGCAGACGTTTACTGTTGCCGGATTCCGTGTGGCTGTGATTATGTGCCATAGATCACCCTGAGTTGCGGTTTTATCCCACTTTACTGAAACCCGCAGAGAAAACCTATTCTGTCATTCACCCGATCTGTCAGTTGAGCTATTTTCTGATGAAAATAGGACGGATGCGGCATCTGAGAGCATTTGATCGCGTAAATCCCGCTGATTTCAGCGCCCTGACAACACCAGCTTGACATATAATAATCAATCTTCAATATGAAACATCCCGTTTCTCAGGCTACCCGTATAGGCGGGATGGCGCGTATTGGATGGGGCTAACATACCGTTTCGGAACCGATGGATTTATTTATGAATTACCAAAATGATGATTTAAGAATTAAAGAGATTAATGAACTTTTGCCGCCGGTTGCTTTGCTAGAAAAGTTTCCAGCCACGGAGAAGGCAGCGGAAACGGTATCGTTCGCGCGTACTGCCATCCATAAAATTCTTAACGGCAATGACGACCGCCTGCTGGTGGTCATTGGTCCTTGCTCGATCCACGATACGAAAGCAGCAAAAGAGTATGCCGCGCGTTTGCTGACGCTGCGTAACGAACTGAGCGACGATCTGGAAGTGGTTATGCGGGTTTATTTTGAAAAACCACGCACCACGATTGGCTGGAAAGGGCTGATCAACGATCCGCACATGGATAACAGCTTCCAGATCAATGACGGCTTGCGCATTGCACGTCAGCTGCTGCTGGAAATTAACGACATCGGTTTACCGGCTGCGGGTGAGTTTCTGGATATGATCACCCCGCAATACATGGCGGATTTGATGAGCTGGGGCGCTATCGGCGCACGTACGACGGAATCTCAGGTACACCGTGAACTGGCATCCGGCCTGTCATGCCCTGTCGGCTTTAAAAACGGCACCGACGGTACGATCAAAGTCGCGATTGATGCGATCAACGCCGCCAGTGCACCACACTGTTTCCTGTCTGTGACCAAATGGGGCCACTCGGCTATCGTGAACACCAGCGGTAACAACGATTGCCACATCATTTTGCGCGGCGGTAAAACGCCGAACTACAGCGCTGAGCATGTGAAAGACGTGAAGATCGGTCTGGAAAAAGCGGGCCTGACACCGCAGGTCATGATCGATTTCAGCCATGCGAACAGTAGCAAGCAGTTCAAAAAGCAGATGGATGTCTGTACCGACGTCTGCGGCCAGATCGCGCAGGGCGAGAAAGCGATTATGGGCGTGATGGTGGAAAGCCATCTGGTCGAAGGCAATCAGAATCTGGAAAGCGGTGAGCCGTTGGTTTATGGCCGCAGTGTGACCGATGCCTGCATTGGCTGGGAAGACACGGAATCCCTGCTGCGCCAGTTAGCGTCTGCTGTACGCGAACGCCGTAATAAGTAATGTGCTAGCTGGCACGTCCTACCAAAACGTAGGGAACGTTTTTCAACGTCGCTGGCGATAGTTTGTTAGGAAACTTGTTGAATTACGCAGCATAAAAAAACCCGGCACAGGCCTAACACCGATCGGTTAAGCAAAATGATCGGTTGAACGATCCGGCGGGTAGACGACAATAGCCTCATCAATTCTCTGATGGGGCTTTTTTATGCTTTCGACCTGGCTTGACGAGACGCAGACCT